>JACRGL010000189.1 GCA_016212365.1 Candidatus Methylomirabilota bacterium
AACGGGATTTGAACCCGTGTTGCCGGCTTGAAAGACCGGTGTCCTAGGCCTGACTAGACGATGGGGACCTGGTGACCCGTGGTGGATTCGAACCACCGACTCCCGGCTTAAAAGGCCGGTGCTCTGCCACCTGAGCTAACGGGTCGATTATTAATAGTAGTCAGCGGTCAGTAATCAGAGGGCAGTAAAATTATAATCATTCCCAATCAGTGCGTCAAATCCAAAATAACCCCAAGGGGTATTCATATAAAGTTCGTTATTGGCCATCCCTTGTTTTAATTAACCTGACTACTGACCTCTGATTACTCATCCCTAATCCACCAGGCCCCAATCCTTTAAAGTTTGTGTCTTCCTTATAATTGTCTGGTCCCGCTTTGGACCGGTAGAGATAAGAGAAAAATCCACACCTATTAACTCCTCAAGGCGTTCAATATACTCTCTGCACTTCTTGGGTAGCTCATCATAGTCCAGAACTCCCTGAGTTACCTCCTGCCAGCCCTTCATTTCCTCGTAAATAGGCTCACACTCCTTGAGGATGCCAGCCTCGGTAGGGAACTCCCTAATGACCTGCCCCCTATATCGGTATCCATTACAGATCAGGATCTTCTCACATTCATCCAGGACATCGAGCTTCATCAGGGCCATGGTGGAAAGGGCATTTACCCTGGTGGAGTATCTCACCGCTACGGCATCGAACCACCCGCAGCGACGGGGCCTCCCGGTGGTGGCCCCAAACTCCTGGCCTCGGATCCGGAGCCGCTCCCCTAGCTCGTCCTTGAGCTCAGTTGGAAAGGGGCCCTCACCCACCCGAGTGGTGTAAGCCTTGACTACCCCCAGCACCCCGTGGATATTGAGAGGGCTGACTCCGGTGCCCGTGCAAGCCCCGCCAGCCGTAGAGCTCGACGAGGTGACATAGGGATAGGTCCCCATGTCAACGTCCAGCAAGGTTCCCTGGGCCCCTTCGAATAGGACGCTCTTGCCCTCAGCAATGAACTGATTGAGCACCAGGGAGGCGTCTACCAGATAGGGCCTGAGCTCTTGATAATAGCCAAGGTAGTCGGCATAGATCTTTTCGGGATCAAGTCCCAAGAGAGCGCTAGAGGCGGGCTGGTGGGCCCTCTTCTCGGCCAAATTTGCGAAGAGTTTTTCACGAAAGAGGTCAGGGTTGTGAAGGTCACCGATCCTGATGCCCACCCGCGCCATCTTGTCTGCATAAGCAGGGCCTATACCGCGCCCAGTGGTGCCGATCTTTCGCTGACCCTTATCCCGCTCCACATCCAGGATCTTGTGATAGGGCATGACCAGGTGGGCATTCTTACCGATGAAGAAGCTGCCCTCGAATTTGGCCTCTAGCCTCCTGAGCTGCTCCATCTCATAGAGGAGATCAGCAGGGTCTATGACAACCCCGTTTCCCAGGATGCAGGTCTTGCCCTTCCTCAGGATGCCCGAGGGGACTAAGTGGAGGACGATTTTCTCCTCACCCACCACTACCGTGTGCCCGGCATTGTTTCCCCCCTGATAGCGGGCTACCACATCGAAGCGCTCGCTGAGGATGTCAACAACCTTCCCCTTCCCCTCGTCGCCCCACTGGGTTCCCACTACAATTACGTTGGCCATCGGAGCTCCCCGCTAGATACCTTTTGGCTGAATCCTTCTATGGAATGGATTTCCTCCCTGTCACTGAGCAAGTCCTTAAGGATCAGCTCGTCCTTTTTGCAGCCAGCCGTCCCCAATACTATAGCCCTTCCTATGGAGGCATCTCGGGCATAGGCTAGAGAACCCGGGAGGTCCCTCTTTATAATATCCCGAGCTACCGAGTAGCCCTTCTCTCGCAGGAGGCGGGCGAGGCGGAGGGCTTGACGCTTATCGGGGTTAAAGTCAATGATGAGGAAGTCCGCCCCCTTATAAGCGGGAAGGACCCTTTCCGCCTCCAAGGCCCAGAGGAGCCGCTCTAGGTCAAAGGCGAAACCGGTGGCCGGGCAAGGGTAACCAAAGCGGCCGATTAGGTCGTCGTATCGCCCTCCACCCGAGAGGGGATATCCCAGGGCCTTGGTGAAGGCCTCAAAGACCACGCCACTGTGATACTCGAAGCCATAGGTCTCGCCGAGATCGATAATCAGGTAATCGGACAGGCCATAAAAGGCAAGGATTTCATAGACCTGGCGCAGATTTGCTAAGGCTTCCCGGGCTCGCTGGTTAAAGGCCATCCCCTCCGCCTTGGCGAGGACTTCTTTCCCCCCGTAGAGGCCGGGTAGGGCGATGAGACACTCCTTCAGTCTATCATCGCCGGGGACAGCCTGGAACAGTAGCTCCAGCTCCGAGGCGTCCTTCCTGCGAACCGCCGAGATGACCTTCCTGCGCACCTCAGGCCCAAGCTCCACAGCATCCATGAGTCCGCGAAAAAACTCCACCTGCCCTACATCGATTTGGAAATAACCCAAGCCCAGCTCTTTCAAGGATTCGACGGCCATGGCTATCATCTCGGCATCAGCCTCTGGCTGTTCGAGACCGATGAGCTCCACCCCAATCTGAAAGAACTCGCGCTGGCGGCCAGCCTGGGGCTCTTGGTAGCGGAAGACGGTGGCGGCGTAAGCCAGACGAAGGGGTAAGGGGCGGTGACGCAGGCTGGTGGCCACCATTCGGGCTACCTGAGGGGTGAGGTCCGATCTGAGGGCAAGTAGCTGGCCCGTCTGACGGTCGACAAACTTGAAGATTTTCTCTTGCTGGTCCTCACCGGCCCCCACCGATAAGACATCCAGGTATTCAAAGGTGGGGGTAACTACCTCCTGAAAGCCCCACCGACGGAAGACAGAGAGGGTCTTTGCCATTATATAGCGGCGCTTGGCTGTCTCCTCCGGGAGGAGAACCCGCACCCCCTTAGGGATAGCGGTTTGGACCTCCGGGCTTCTACTTACCATTCATAAAACCTTTAGCCCCCAGCCTTTAGCTTTTAGCCTTTAACTAATGGCTGAGGGCTAGTGGCCAGTGGCTGGTAACTACACCTTGACCAGCTTGGCATAGACAATGTTAGGCAGGCGGCGGACCTCCTCCATAACTTCAGGGGGAATGGGGCTGTCCACGTTGACTACTGAGACCGCCCGACCGCCAGGCCGCTCCCGCCCTAGCTGCATCCCTGCGATGTTGACCTGGTTTTGGCCGAGGAGCGTGCCGATCCGGCCAATCACCCCGGGGACGTCAAGGTTGGAGAAGACCAAGAGGTAGCCCTCGGGTATGGCCTCTAGGTGGAACTCGTCGATCCACACCACGCGAGGGTCCTGGCGGCTGAAGAGGGTACCAGCCACCTCGCTCCGCCCCTTGTCAGTCTTGATCCCTACGGTAATAAGGCTGGCGAAGTCCTCTTCCACTGTGGACTTGGATTCTACTACTCGAATGCCCCGAGCCTTAGCCCAGGGCAGGGCATTAACGGCATTAACCTCCTCCCCTACCAGGATGGGGTCAAGGACCCCCTTCACCACTGCTACGGTCAGGGGGGCACAGTCAAAGCCGGCGATCTCCCCTCGGTAGCCGATCCTGATCTCTTCCATCCGGCCCTCAGAGAGCTGGGACTCGAACCTCCCCAGCTTCTCCGCAAGGGTTAGATAAGGCTTGAGCTTCTTGAGGAGCTCCGGCTCTAACGAGGGGGCATTGACAGCGTTCCGGATAACCCCCTGAGTCAGGTAGTCCACGATCTGCTGGGCGATGGCTATCGCTACATTCTCTTGCGCCTCTTCGGTGGCGGCCCCCAGGTGGGGGGTACAGATGAAGTTGTCCAGATCAACGAGGGGGCTTTCAGTAAGGGGTTCTCTCTCGAAGACGTCTAGCGCCGCTCCCCCTACTTTCCTGGATTTAAGGGCCTCATAGAGGGCAGCTTCGTCCACTATCCCTCCCCTGGCGCAGTTGATAATCCTCACTCCGTCCTTCATGGAGGCGATAGCCTTTTTGTCAATGAGGTTCCTGGTCTCCGGAGTGAGGGGGGTGTGTATAGTAATGAAGTCCGAGCGGAGAAAAAGCTCGGGGAGATCGACAAGCTCAACACCCAGGGAAGCCGCGGCATCAGCAGAGATGTAAGGGTCATAGGCAATGACCCTCATGGCCAGGCCCCTGGCCCTCTTCGCCACCTCGCTACCAATGCGACCAAGGCCCACTATTCCCAAGACCTTATCGTAAACCTCCACATTGAGGAACTTGGATTTTTCCCACTTACCTCCCCTCATGGAGGCGGTAGCCTGGGGGACGTTCTTGGCCAGGGCGAGCATCAGGGAGATGGTATGTTCAGCAGCAGTGATGGTGTTCCCGCCCGGGGTATTCATGACCACTACCCCTTTAGCAGTGGCCGCCTCTACATCGATATTATCCACTCCTACCCCAGCCCGGCCTACCACCTTCAATTTTTTGGCGACCTCTAAGACCTTCGCCGTGACCTTTGTGGCGCTCCTCACCACTAAGGCATGGTAGTCCGGGATGCAGGCCAAAAGCTCCTCAGGAGAGAGTTTGTTTTTTACATCAACTTCCATCCCTTTGGCATTTCGGAGGACCTCTATCCCTTTTTCTGACAGGTTATCAGTGGCTAGCACTTTCATCGGTTTCTCCTCGTTCGAGAACGATTAAAATGAGGGCGGCCTTAAGCCCTAAGCTAAAGGTTATTTCATCAGGATCTCCTCCGCTGCTCGCACCCCTGAACCCAGCTTCACCGGATAGCCCAGCTCTGAAAGGGTGAGCTCCAGGGCCGCCATGGCTATGACCACGTCGTAGGTATCAGCATAGCCCAGGTGGGCGATGCGGAATATCTTCCCTTTGAGGTGGGACTGGCCTCCGGCTATGGTAATCCCATGCTTGGTCCTGAGGGTCTTGACGATGGTTCCTCCATCGATCCCTGTCGGGGCCTTCACGGCGGTTACCGCAGGGCTGGGAGATTCGGTAAAGAGCTCCAGCCCCAAAGCAGTCACCCCTGCCCTCGTGGCCCGGGCCAGCCGGTCATGCCGCGCGAAGATGTTCTCCAGACCCTCGGCCTTAATCAAATCCAGGGTCTCCTTAAGGCCCAGGAGGAGTGAGACGGCCGGGGTGAAGGCGCTTTGGTTCTTCTCGATGTTCTTTTTCTCCTCCTTGAAATTGAAATAGTACTTGGGAAGCCGCGAGGTCTCCACCATCCTCCAGGCCTTCTCACTCACGCTACAAAAGGCCAGGCCCGGAGGGAGCATGAGGGCCTTCTGGGAGCCAGCCACTACCACGTCGAGGCCCCATTCGTCCACTGGGACCGGGACCACCCCGAGACTGGTAATGGCGTCCACTACCAGAATAGCGGGGGTATTTCTCACTATCTCGGCAATGGCCTCCAGATCATTGAGAACCCCTGTAGAGGTCTCGCTGTGGGTAACAAAGACTGCCTTTATGGCCCCATCCCTCTTCAGGGCCTCAGCAATCAAGGCTGGATCCACAGGCTTTCCCCATTCGACGTCTATAGCCTCGAAATTGACCCCATAGGCCTGGCAGATCTCCCCCCAGCGTTCTCCGAACTTACCGCCCCTGACCACCAGCGCCTTATCCCCGGGCGAGAGGGTGTTCACTACCGCCCCCTCCATTCCCCCGGTCCCCGAGGAGGCAAAGATTAAGACTTCGGTCTGGGTCTGGAAGACATACTTCAGGCCCTCCCTTACCTGGGAGAAGATCTTCTCGTATTCAGGGGCCCGGTGGTGGAGGATAGGCCTGGACATGGCTAGGAGCGCCTCGGATGGGACAGGGGTTGGCCCTGGGGCCAGGAGGTAAGTCTTCTTCATGAGTATCTCCTCTGACATAAAGGGTTTGTATTATAGTTCACAACGCTGGCCGAATATAGCCAATCCGTGATTTATTGTCAAGGTCAAAGTTGGCCCCTAAATCCGCCGGATAGCCATAAAGGCTGTCCCTACTTAATGATTTAGGTTGAGGAGAATGCCCTTTTATGGTAGCCTAGGCCCCCAATGGAAGGTTGAGGGTCCAACGGGTTTCGGGTGTAGATCGCCGGGGTGAAAATGCCGAAGGAGGTCAAAAAGGGCTATTTTATGGTGGTCGGGGCTGCCTTCTGCTGGGGGATTATGGGCACTCTGGTTAAGTCCCTTTTTGTGAGCCAGGAAGTGAGTCCCCTCATCCTTACCACCGTCCGTGCCACCCTGGCCTTCCCAATTTTACTCCTCATCCTTGTGGCCTGGGATCGCCAACACCTCCGGGTCCGTCTCCACGACCTTCCTCTAGTGGCCCTAGTGGGGGTGGGGGGCCTGGCCATGGCCAATTTTACCTACTACTATACTATAAGCCTCACCAATGTGGCCACCGCCATCCTCCTCCAGTATATGGCCCCTATACTGGTGGCCCTCTTCTCAGCGGCGTTCCTTCGGGAGCGGCTGACCTGGATAACCTTGGCTGCCCTTGCCCTGGCCGTAGGAGGCGATTTCTTGATGGTCAAAGGTTATGACCCTCAGGCCCTCCGGCTGAACCTGCCCGGCCTGGCAAGCGGCCTCTTGGCGGCCTGTGCCTTTGCCTTTTATACTCTGCTGAGCAAACGGACCTTGGAGCGGATGGACTCCTGGACACTCCTGACCTATGCCTATGCCTTTGCTGCCCTCTTCTGGTGGATAGTGGTTCCCCCCTGGGCTATCGCCAGCCAGGGCTACTCCCTCCGCCTCTGGGGGATCTTCCTGGTCATAGCCGCCTTCGGGACGGTCCTCCCCTTCGGCCTCTACGTCCGGGGCCTCACTTACCTCCCTGCCACCAAGGCCAGTATCGCGAGTACCCTGGAGCCAGTGGTGGGTGCTTTCGCCGCCTTCCTGGTCCTTGGTGAGCGCCTGGGTATCCTCCAGTCCCTGGGGGGCCTCATGGTCCTTACCGGGGTGGTCTTGGTGCAGAGGGGGAGAGGTGGCGAGTAAGACAATATGCCTCATACTCCACTTCCTGCTGGAATAATGGTCACCTCTTGGGTCTCAAAGAGGACGGCTATCTCCTCACCAACCCTGAAGACCTCTCCCCCCTTGGGGTTTGGGGAGATCACCTTTATATTAGTTCCCCTTTTTAATTCTACCTCATAAAGCACGAGGGGTCCCTGGAAGGCAGAGGTTTTCACTGTCCCTAGAAACCGATTGCCCTTATTATGGTCTTCTTCCTGAGGCAGTCTTAGCTGGATCGCCTCCGGCCTCACACTGAGAAGGACAGGCTCCCCTACCCTTCCGCGCCAGAAATTCTCGGGGATAGCCACTTCAATGGTCCCTTCCTGGGTTTTGACCAAGAGGCGTTCCGGGATTGCTTCTACCACCTCCCCTGGAAAGAAGTTGGAGGTTCCCACAAACTCTGCCACAAAGGGGTCTTGGGGCTGGCCGTAAATCTCCCGGGGGCTTCCCACCTGGATTACCGAGCCCTGGTTCATGACGGCAATACGGTTGGAGAGGGTGAGGGCCTCTTCCTGATCGTGGGTGACGTAGATGGTGGTAATCCCCAGGTCCTTTTGGAGCTTTACCAGCTCATTCCGCATCTGGAGGCGGAGCTTAGCGTCCAGGTTGCTCAGGGGTTCGTCGAGGAGGAGGACGCGGGGTTCGATGACAAGGGTCCTGGCCAGAGCCACCCTCTGCTGCTGACCACCGGAGAGCTCTGAAGGTCGCCGGGCTTCTAGGCCCTCCAGATTCACCTTTTTCAGGGCGTCCAGGACCCTTGCCTTGATCTCCGATTTGGGAACCTCCCTCTCCCGAAGGCCAAAGGCTACATTATCGAAGACCGCCATGTGGGGCCAGAGGGCATAGTTCTGGAAGACCATCCCCACATCCCGCTTCCAGGGCGGGACGCGGGTCACCGCCTCTTTGTCGAGGAAAACCTCCCCCCCATCAGGCTCCACAAAACCCGCAATGATCCTGAGGAGAGTGGTCTTCCCGCAGCCGCTAGGGCCAAGGAAGGTATAGAACTCTCCCTGGCGGATATGGAGGCTTACGTTTCGGACAGCCCACACCTCGCCGAAGCACTTGCTGACCTTTTCAAGGTGGACTTCCGCAGCTTTCAGGAGAAATCGGCCGCCCCTTTCTTCCATAGAATGACCCCTGCACCTTTGTTAGACAAGCTCAAATTCCGATGAGGCCCAGGCTAGTTGCTATGGCTCTATCAACTATTTGTGTGGATGTCAAGACTCATACCCGAAATGCGCTACCCGTGCGGCCGCCGAATATCCGGTGAATGAGGTAAGTGCCTACTGCCACTAATCCTATAGCTACTACCCCTAAGGCCGCCCCTGGCCCCCGGCCAATAGCGCTCTGCATATAGATATAGATCCCATAGGAGAGGGGGCCGAACTCCATCTTGGGGACAAGCATGATAGTTGAGCTGAGTTCCACAGAAGAGGTAACAAAGGATATTAATCCCCCTGCTATCAGTCCGCCAAACATCAATGGTAGGGTGATCTTAAGGAAGGTCCGGCGGCGGCTGGCGCCGAGGTTCAGGGCCGCCTCCTCCAGGGAGATGTGGATCTGCTGCATGGCGGCATAGCAGGCCCTTACCGTATAGGGGAGTCGCCTCATGGAATAGGCGATCACCAGGATGAACCAGGTGGCGGTTAAGGGTTTCCCTATGCCGGGAAAGTTCCAGCCATAGAAAACCCTGAGGTAGCCCACCGCAAGGACTACTCCGGGAATGGCCAGGGGCATGGTAGTGATAGCGTCGAGGAGGTTCCTGCCAAAGACCCTCCCCCGGATGAGTAAAAAGGCGATAATCGCCCCTAAGAGAACGTCGATGGAGGCTGCGAGGAGGCTATAAAGGAGGGTATTCTTGACGAAGTGGGGCGTGCGGAAGAGGATCTCATCATAGTTTCCCCAGGTGTAAGCGGTGGGAAGCATGGAGAAGCTCCAAACCTTGGAGAAGGAGAGGAGCGCTATCCCCAAATGGGGGAGGAGGCTGATCCCAAGGATAAGGATGCTGATACCCAGGACAATAAAAAGCTTTAGCCCGCCGATCTTTTTGGAAATGCTGGAGCCAGAGGCACCGCGTTGGACGGTGGCATACTCAGAGAGGCTCAGATACTTACGGGCTATCCAGAGGGATACCAGGGATAGAATCACCAGGATCACGCAAACCACGTAGCCGTCTACATCATCAATCCCCACGGTGGTAATCCGGAGATACGCCTGAGGGGCCAGGAGCTTTGTATAATTTAGCATTAAGGGGGTGCCGAGGTCGTCAATGACACGAATGAAGACGAGGAGGGCCCCTGCAATGTAGCCTGGCATCATCAGAGGCAGGGTGACCTTGCGAAAGAGCCTAAAACCGTAACTCCCCAGGTTCTGGGCCATCTCCTCCAGGGAAGGGTCTATATTAGTCAAGGAAGCGGCGGCGTTCAGCATGATGAAGGGGAAATAGTGGAGGGTCTGCACCAGGACCACACCAGGGAGTCCCTCCATGAAGGGCACAGTAGTGCCGAGATACTGGAGGAGGAGCAGGTTTACCATCCCGCTCCTCCCCAGTATGAGCTGAAACGCCACAGCGCCCACGAAGGGGGGAATGACCAGTGGAAGCACCCCCAGGGTCTGGAGGACGATCTTTCCCTTAAAATCGTATTTGACAGTGAAGTAAGCCAGCGGAAGCCCTATGAGGCTCCCGAAGACCACCGCCAGGAATCCAGCCAGGAGGCTGTTATACAAGGCCTCGCGAAAGAGGGGCCTTCTGAAAAAGGCAAAGAGATGGGAAAGGGTGGGACCTCCCTCGCCAGCGAAGGCAACATAGAGGACCCGGGCCAGGGGATAGAGGATGAAGGCTGCGAGGATAGAGAGAAGGGCAGCCATAATCATGGCCTGCCAGGGATCAAAGCTCCATATCTTTCTCCCTCGCGAGCCCGTTCGCATTTTGTATAGGGTATTTTATCGGACCGCTGCCAGGGCCCTCTCGGCCAGCTCCTTCGCCTTGGCATAGTTGGCCTTGGCGAAGGAGTCCCACTCCGTTTCCAGCCTGGACTTTACGTCGGGCTTTTCCTTGAAGGCCTTGTTTAGCTCTTTATCGGCGGCCCTCTTGCCGTCAATGGGAACAGTGGTGGCCAGTTTTCTGGCCTCTCCTACAGCTTTCATGGCCGCAGAGACGTCTTTTCCCGCAGCCCTGGCCTTACCTATGGCCTCCTCCGCCTTGTAAATAGCCCCCCAGGCGGCTTTGAGCTCAGCATGGCGGAAAGTGATGATGTGGTCGTAAAGGGAATTTACGATGAGGCGGCGGTCTGAGGAGAGCTTTTCGTTAAAGGTAATGCCCCCTAGCTTCATTACGAAGGGATTGGGGTAGTCCTTTGGGCCCTTGGCGTAAAGGTCTGGGATGACCGGGAGCCTACCGATATCGGGTGAGAAGAGGACCATCTGACCATCTTCGCTCAAAAGGTAGTTAACAAAGGCCCGGGCATTCTCCGGGTTAGGGGCGTTCTTAATGATCCCCACGCTGGCCGGGACGACAGAGGTCATGGAGGGGTAGGCGAAGTCGATGGGATGGCCGCTGGCAATGGCTGAGAGGCCAAAGAAATCAATGACCACCCCCGCCCCGTACTGGCCGGTGATCACCGCCTCAGGCACCCCAAAGCTCCGCTCCGTGATAGTGCCCATGTTGCCCCCCGCATTGAGGAGGAGTGCCCAACCCTTTTCCCATCCGTAGGCCTGGAGGATCACCTCGATGGTGAGGTGGGTGGTGCCACTCCTTGATGGGGCGCTAATGACCAGGTGGCCATAATACTTGGGATCAGTCAGGTCCGTCCATTCCCTAGGCGGTGAAAGGCGGTGGGCCGCCATATACGGCTTATTCCACATGAGGCCATAGCCGCTCACCGCAAAACCGAAGTAGGTGCCATCAGGGTCGTGGATGGGGAAGGCCCCAATCTTTGAGGGGATACGGGCGGCTATCTCCTTAGGGAGGGTGTATTTCTCCAAGAGGCCTTCGCTTTTCAAAGCCTGGAAGGCATCCACCGCGCTCACCCAGAAGATATCGGCATCGGGCTTGGCCCTGGTCTCGCGGATGTAAGTGACTCCAGCCGGTGTGGGCTTTTGGTTGATCACTACCTTAATGCCGGGATGTTTTACCTCAAAGGCCTTCTTGTAAGTCTCAAAGAGCTCCTTGGGGAAGGAGGTGACAACGACCACCTCTTTAGAAGCCGCAAAGGCAGGGAAGGCACTAAACGCCAACGCTAGAAATAGGATCAGGCAGCAAACAGCTATTTTTCTCATCTTAACCTCCTCCTAAGATTATAAAGCCTTTAGCTTCTAGCCCTTAGCTTTTAGTTTCTGACCACCTCCTCCAGTCCTTGCCGATGTCGCCCTTAATTTTATAGCGGAGCATAGCATCCTTGCAAGGACAGCGGCGTTCTTTTTCCGCTAAGTCAATAATAGTTTGGGCTATAATCTCGGGGAGGCTGGCCAGGGCTGCATCTACCTTGGCCTTTTCCTTCGATGGGAGGGCCCCCTCAAATAGCTCCCCCTTTCGGTAGGGAAGGGCCTTTACCCCCTCTGCATAATTGGTGATGTAACATATTGAAGCATAGCACATCTCCAGCTCTCGGGCAAGGAAGACCTCGGGGACTAGGGTCATCCCCACCATATCCGCCCCAGCCTTTTTTAAGAAGCG
Organism: Candidatus Methylomirabilota bacterium; assembly: GCA_016212365.1. Taxonomy (GTDB): domain Bacteria; phylum Methylomirabilota; class Methylomirabilia; order Methylomirabilales; family JACRGL01; genus JACRGL01. The sequence goes on from JACRGL010000189.1 coordinate 11,593, forward strand.
GACCTCGGCCGGCGTCTCCAGGCGCGGCCCTTCCGTGCAGGCATAGGTCCCACCGTCATGGATCCTGGAGGAGGATTTTTTGGCGGCCCTGAGGAAGCTCAGTCGAAGGACAGGGCAAAAGACTGGATTTTGCCGGATGAAGCCCAATCCGGTGTTCTCGAAAAAGGTAAGGGGGCGCGATTTGGTGAAATCGAGGATATCGCTGGGAACCACGTAGTCTCCCGGTCTAAACTTAGGATTAATAGCACCCGGCCCTGTCCAAGTCAAAATGCGCTCCGCCCCCAACTCCTTAGCTGCCCAGATATTGGCCCGGTAATTTATGAAAGGGGCGGTAAGGGTGTATCCCCTCTCCCCGTGCCTTGAAAGGAAGCCAATTCGCTGGCCTTTTAGATCCAGGATGTGGATTGGACCTGCGGGACCAAAAGGCGTTTTGGCCTCGATGGCCTCAGCCTCAATTCCCAGGGCACCCTTACCCAGGTAATAGGCCCCACTACCGCCAATAATAAAGAAGTTGGCCATCTTTATTTTGAGCCTTTCAGGTTGGCAGCGACTCTATTCTGAATCATCTCCGAGACCTCCTTATCACCGAAGGTCCCCACCCTTATCTTGACCGAGGTGGTCTGGGGATTGAGGGGGGCGACCTTGACGGTCACCGAAGTCCCATCTGACCTGGCGGCTTTGATGGTCCCGCTAATGGCGTCCCTTTCGCTGCTCAGGACCTTTATCCCAAGCTGTTTTAAGGAAGCGAGGGAGACCTCCCAAACCCTCTCATAACGTGCTGAGTATACGTGTTCTAGCTCTCCTTTGACATAGGCAACGGTGCCAGCACCTGCCCCGGCACCAGCGCCCACGTATAGCAGGGCGCACCCCTGAGCCAAGAGGCCTAACGCCGCAAGCAACAATATCACCATCCCGGCCTGTCGTATTTTCCATCTATTACTCATCATGCCTTCCTCCTTCCCGGATAAGCCTTAAAAGACTTTGAGGATCTGGTAGCGCGTATTCCGCTGGGCGGCCTTAAAGCCGGCATCTTCGATGAGGCGGACGATGTCATTTTGAGAGAGGCGAAAGCGGATGCCGGCAGCGGCCACCACGTTCTCCTCGATCATGGTGCTACCGAAATCATTGGCCCCAAAGCGGAGGGCCACTTGGGCCAGCTTGGCCCCCTGGGTGACCCATGATGCCTGGATGTTGGGGATGTTATCTAGTATCAGGCGGGATATGGCAAGGATTCGCAGGTACTCCACTCCGGTGGCCGTTGTTCCCCCCAGCCTTGTATTGGCCGGCTGGTAGCTCCAGGGGATGAAGGCCGTGAATCCCCTGGTCCTGTCCTGGATCTCCCGAATCCGTACTAGATGGGTTACTATATCCTCAGGGCCTTCGACGCTCCCAAACATCATAGTGGCCGTTGTAGGAAGACCAAGGGAGTGGGCGGTTTCCATGACCTCTGCCCACTCCCTCCACCGGATTTTTCTTGGGCTTATCCTCTCCCTCACCCTGTCCACCAGGATCTCGGCCCCTCCCCCTGGAATTGAGTCTAGGCCTGCCTCCTTGAGGGCATCGAGAACCTCCTTTATGGATAGGCTGGAGCTTCGGGCAATGTGCACGATTTCCGGCGGGGAGAGGGCATGGAGATGGATCTCAAAGCGCCCCTTGATGGAACGGAAGAGGTCGAGGAAGTAATTGAGCTTCAAGCCCGGGTGGAGTCCCCCCTGCATCAGGATCTGGGTACCGCCCAACTCGATGGTCTCCTGGATCTTTTGGAAGATCTCCTCTTTAGGGAGGACGTATGCCTCTGGGTCACCCTCAGGCCGGGAAAAGGCGCAAAAAAGGCACTGGCTCCAGCAGATATTGGTATAATTGATGTTCCGGTCCACCACGAAAGTGACCAGGGGCTCGGGATGGAGCCTCCACCTCATCTCATCGGCCATCCGGCCCAAACTAAGGAGGTCAGCCTTCTCGAGGAGCTCCAGGCCCTCTTCGAAAGAAAGGCGATTTTGAACTGGTAGAGCCCGTTGCATTAAAGTGTGGCGGTCCACTCAACGGATATATATGGGCAATGCCTCGAAAGAGGGGCCGGGCTGAAGCCCGCTTCCCAGCAGCTTAAGGGCTGTCCTTAACCCTTTCCCCCATACCTCCACAAGGCGAAACCCCGGTGGGTCATCAGTGACCATCATGGTCTGGGAATGGTCAGGGACCTGGAAGCCAGTGGAAGGTACGCTGGCGAAGAAAATCCCTTTATATCGCCAGAGGCGGCTCTGATGGACATGGCCATAAAAGACCCATCTGACATTACCTGCCTCTTCTAGGGCCCCCAAGAGGTCATCGGGGTTTTCCAGTTTGAGCTCGTCCAGCCATCGGATGCGGATGGGGAGGATCTGGTGGTGAATAAAGAGGAGAGTGGGCTTAGCCCGGTTTTTATCTAGGTCGGATCGGAGCCAAGAAAGCTGATCCCGGTCAATCTCGCCGGTGGGTTTCCCTTCCTTGAGTGAATCCAATATTACGAAATGGAGGTCGCCGTGGTCAAAGGAAGTGTAAAGGGGCTCTTCCGAGGCTTCATTAAGGAAGGCCTGGCGGAAGGCTCGGCGGCTGTCGTGGTTTCCTAAGGCAAAGTGGACGGGAACCTTCAGGGAATGGAGGAGGGACTTCAAACGGTGATAGGAACCCTCCCTCCCATCGCTTACCAGGTCCCCCGTAATAATGGCAAAAGAAGGCCTGGGTTGGAGGGCATTAATCTCAGCAATAACCCCTTCGAGACGGTAGTAGCAGTTTACGCCGTATTGGGTCGCCTCTGGATCTTCCAGGATGTGGAGGTCGGAGATGTGAATAAAAGAGACCACACCGTTTCCCTCAGACCCTTTTTAGGCCCTTAGAGAGGAACTCCTTCAGCCTATCCCTGTTAAATTCGAGCTCCATGAAAATCGGGCCCTGATCAGGGCTTGTCACCGGCCTGTAAACGATGATCCCTGCATAAATGGCTGCCTTTTTGCAATCCAGGGGGTCCAACTCCGGCCCTGGCTCTATCTCTAAGACCTCGGCTATAAGGCGGCGGGCCGCTTCGCTGTCCCACTCCCTGGCCTGATATTGCTTTATGACGGTCCTGGATTTCATTTTTGATCTCCTTAATGGCGCCTTATCATATAAACCTGAAAGTTACGGCCTCTCTACGATTCCCGGATTCTCCCTGAGTCTCCACCATTGTGAGGAAGCAAAGGAACCCTTCCAAGTGACGCTCAGTGAGGTCGAAGGAGAGGTTGTGATGGAGGTAGTCGTAACAATCCTCCTTCCGCATTCCAACCCGATCATATACCGCATCGCAGATTTCATCGAGATGGGCTAAACTATAAGCCTTGGAGGCCAAAAGGGACTGGTGAAGGGCTTTGACTGCCCTCTTATTTTTTCGGTAATATTCCTCGCGCACAGCCCAGAGGGCAAATATGAAGGGAAGCCCGGTAAGTTCCTTCCAGTCAGCCCCCAGATCCAGGACGTAAGGAAACCGGCCCCGGGCCCTGGTCCTCAAGGCTTCATCCCCTATGAGGAGGACGCCTTGGATGTCCTCCTGGGCAAGCCTTTCAGGGACCACCTCGTCGTGCAGATAGATGGGGCTCACATTGTGGGCCTTTCCTAAAAGGATTTTGATCAAATAGATAGAGGTGAGGGAACTCTTGGTAAGCAGGACTTTTTGGCCCTGAAGCCTGTTTATGGGAACCCGGCTGAAGAATAAGACACTCCCTACCGGTCCGTTAGCGGCTATGGCCAATTCAGGGAGGAGCAGGTAATCCTGGTGGTGGCGGGCATACTCAATAGAGGACACTACAGAGAGGTCGAGCTCTCCACGCTTTAACATTTCGTTGAGCTCGGCAGGGGTGCCATCCAGGATCTGGCAATAGGCAGGCACCACGCCCTTCTCAATGCCATAATAGACGGGCTCACAGTTGATGTAGCAGACTCGACCGAGGCGCGGCTTCAATAGAAACTCCTTAATATCTTTGCACCACATTATACAACGTATCCCGCTCCACAGGGTTCTTACCGGCCTTTTTTATCATGGCGATAAGCTCGGCCTTGGTGAGGGCCTGGCCCGTAGTGGCCCCGGCAGCATGGGTTATCCTCTCCTCCAGGACGGTGCCATCGATATCGTCCACACCGAAGTGGAGGGATACCTGGGCAATCTTGGGTCCCAGCATTATCCAGAAGGCCTTGATGTGAGGGAAGTTGTCGAGCATAAGGCGTCCGATGGCCAAAGTCTTGAGGTCGTCGAAGCCGGTGGTAGGTGGAAGGTGAGGGAATTTAGTGTTCTTTGAATGGAAAACCAAGGGGATGAAGGATTGAAATCCCCCTGTACGATCCTGAAACTTGCGGAGTTGAAGCATATGGTCAATACGGTGCTCCGGGCCCTCGATGTGGCCGTAGAGCATGGTGGCATTGGACTTAAGACCCAGGCTGTGGGCCACCTCCATCACCTCTAGCCACCGATCGCCGCTGATCTTCTTCGGACAAATCTGGCGTCGGACCTCGGGATCAAAGACCTCGGCCCCGCCCCCTGGAAGCGAACCCAGCCCGGCATCTACCAAGAGGGAGAGGACTTTTTCCAGAGGGAGGCCAGAGATCCGGGTGAAATAGTCAATCTCCACCGCGGTAAAGGCCTGCAGGTGAGCCTTGGGATAGCGGGCCTTCAGCTCCCGTAGAAGGGTGAGGTAATACTCGAAGGGTAGCTCTGGGTGGAGGCCTCCTACTAAGTGAAACTCGGTAATGGATTGGGGGTCCCCCTCGCTTGCCCGCCGTAGCACCTCCTCTAGATCCATGGTGTAAGCCCCGGGGGCATCCTTCTCCTTTCCATAGGCGCACAAATTACAGAGATTAACACAGATGTTGGTGGGATTAATATGGCGGTTAGAGATGAAATAGACGTCCTTCCCGCTCTTCTTCTCGCAGGCATAGTTTGCCAGCTCGCCGATGGTAAGGAGGTCGTTGGAGGCATAGAGGGCCAGGCCATCCTCCCGGGAGAGGCGCTCCCCGGCGTAAACCTTCTCAGCTATGGCCTCGAGGCCGTCTTTTGGATTTATTGATACAAGCCCTCTCATTTTGCTCTTATAGCCCTCCCATGGTCAATTTCTTTTTCTACACTGACATTCTAACATCTTAAAGAAGAAGAGGCCATCAATATTTCAGGGGATTTCAGGGGGTTCTTCGACAGGCTCTGCTATTAGCTGAAGTGCCCTTCAAGCATACTCATAAAGAGGGACCGTCCTCGCCGGTTGTGCCGTTGTTCGCAGCAACTCTTCAATTCGACGCACAGTCTCTGGCTTTAGGAGCATATCACTACATACCGAACACACCT
>JACRGL010000188.1 GCA_016212365.1 Candidatus Methylomirabilota bacterium
AGAGGTTTTAGAACTAGGCATTACCAGGGTAGTCTTAGGGACGGCAGCGGTGAGGTCCCTCGCATTCCTGGGGGAGGCCTGTGCCAATTATCCTGGACAGATCATCCTGGCTATCGATGCCAGAGGTGGCAAGGTGGCCGTGGAGGGCTGGGCACTAGAGACCCAGGTTCGGGCAGCGGAGTTGGCTAAAAAGGTCTCCCATTTGGGCCTCACAGGCGTGATCTATACCGACATAACTCGGGATGGAATGCTAGCAGGCCCGGACCTGGAGGGCCTGCGAGAAATGATCCAGGCAACGTCGCTGCCCCTTATTGCTTCCGGTGGTATTTCCTCCTTGGATGACATCCGCAAGCTCAAGGCCTTAGGCGGACTCGCGGGTGCCATTGTGGGGAAGGCCCTGTACCAAGGTTCCATTGATCTGCTGGAAGCCATAGAGAGGTTCCAGGGCTCGAGAAGAGCCATTAGCCATTAGCACGGTTGAAACCGTGCCTACAAAGGGTGTAGGCACGAATTTATTCGTGCTAAGAGCTAAAGGCTGTTTTTCTATGCTAGCTAAGCGGATTATTCCCTGCCTGGACGTCAAAGACGGGCGAGTGGTCAAGGGGACCAGGTTCCTCAACCTCCGGGACGCCGGGGACCCGGTAGAGGTGGCCGAGCTCTACGACCAGGAAGGGGCTGACGAACTGGTTTTCCTGGACATCACTGCCTCCTTTGAGGGACGGGAGATCATGATGGAGGTGGTCCGGCGGACGGCGGAGAAGGCCTTCATGCCCCTCACGGTAGGAGGAGGCATCCGCAATCTCCAGGACATCCGCAACCTCTTGAAGGCCGGGGCCGATAAGGTTTCATTGAACACTGCCGCCGTAAAGGAACCCGAGCTTCTCCGGGCCTCCTCCGAGCGCTTTGGGAGCCAGTGTATAGTTCTGGCAATAGACGCCAAGCGGTTGACAGTTCACAGTTCACGGATCACAGAAAAAAAACACTGTCAACCGTCAACCGTCAACCGTGAACCTCGTTGGGAGGTTTACATCCATGGCGGGCGGACGCCTACGGGCCTGGACGCCCTGGAGTGGGCCTGGCGGGGGGTGGAACTGGGAGCAGGAGAGATCCTGCTTACAAGTATGGACAAGGATGGGACTAAGGACGGCTATGACCTGGATCTTACCAGGACTATCTCCGAGGCGGTGAAGGTCCCCCTTATCGCATCCGGCGGGGCGGGGACCCTGGAGCACCTCTACCAGGCCCTGGCCGAGGGAAGGGCCGACGCGGTGCTCGCCGCGTCTATCTTTCATTATAGGGAATTCACCATTTGTCAGGCCAAGGAGTACCTGAGGGAGCGGGGGATTCCGGTCAGGCTTTGAGGAGGAGGCCATGGAGTTCAAGGTGGTGAAGATCGAGACTCCGGAAGGCTGTAATGTCATCCTGGGCCAGAGCCACTTCATCAAGACGGTGGAGGATCTTTACGAGATCATAGTCGGGGCAGTGCCGGGCGCCAAGTTCGGTTTAGCCTTCTCCGAATCCTCGGGTCCTTGCCTCGTCCGGGTGGAAGGAAACGATAATGACTTAAAGGAGGCAGCAGCCCGCAACACCATGGCCGTCTCAGCCGGCCACTTCTTTGTCTTGATAATCAAGGACGCCTATCCCATTAATCTTTTGAATGCCGTCAAGATGTGCCAGGAGGTATGCACTATTTACTGCGCCTCCGCCAACCCCATCCAGGTTATTGTAGCCGAGACCGACCAGGGACGAGGGGTTATGGGGGTGGTGGACGGCCTTCCCCCCAGAGGGGTGGAAGGGGATAGAGATGTAGTGGACCGAAAGGAGTTCCTGCGGAAGATTGGGTATAAGCGGTGACGAGGGCTAATGGCTAATAGCTGATGGCTAATGGCATATGGAAATAGGGCCTTAAATGAATAGGGAGATACACCCAATCTTAAATCTAAAGGACCTGAAATTCAATCAGGAGGGCTTAATTCCGGTCATTGTCCAGGATGCCGAGAAGGGGGATATCCTCATGATGGCCTATATGAACCGGGAGGCCTTGGAGAGGACGGTCGAGACAGGCCTTGCCCACTTCTACAGCCGCTCCCGGGGAGGGCTCTGGCAGAAAGGGGAGGAGTCCGGCCATCTCCAGCGGATCCGGGAGATTCGTTACGACTGTGACGGCGATGCCCTCCTCCTCCTGGTAGAGCAGGAGGTGGCGGCCTGCCACACAGGCCACCGCTCTTGCTTCTTCCGGAGGCTGGATATGGATTCGGGGAAGGCCGAGGAGGTGGCTGGCTTGGTCTTCGACCCGGCGGAGGTCTATGTCCCCCGAGAGCTGGGAATCCTTCATAGGGTCTATCGGGTGATCCAGGATCGTAGGGCCCATCCTAAGGAGGATTCTTATGTCTCCTCCCTCCTTGACCGTGGTTTGGATCAAGTCCTGAAGAAGATCGGGGAGGAGTCGGCGGAGGCTATCCTTAGCGCAAAAGGGGGCTCTCGGGAGGCCTTGATCCACGAAATAGCCGACCTCTGGTTTCACACCCTGATCCTCCTTGCCTGCCATGACATCCTACCGGAAGAAGTCTGCCGGGAGCTGGAACGGAGGCACCGGGAGAGGAGTTCCAGCCGGATAAAATCCTTGACAAAAGTAAAAAAACAGGGATAATCTAAGTATTTTAAAACACCAAGGTATCTAAAGCAATTTAGCCGGCAAGGGGGTGTTGAGGGCGATGACGAGTGTGTTCGTGAAGGAGGACGAGTCCTTCGAGAGCGCGCTAAGGCGCTTCAAGAAGCAGTGCGAGAAGGCTGGGGTCCTATCCGAGCTCCGAAAGCGAGAGCATTATGAGAAGCCCAGCGTCCGCCGCAAGAAGAAGGCCCTGGCCGCCCGCAAGAAGACGCTCAAGAGGATGCGGATCCTGCACCAGGAGTAAAGGGCATGGACCTTAAGGAGAGACTGGCCTTGGAGTTCAACGAGGCCTTGAAGGGGGGCGATAAGCTCAAGGTCTCCGTCCTCCGCCTGCTCCGCACCACCGTTAAGAATCGGGAAGTGGAGAAGCGGGGTCCTTTGAATGAGGCCGAGGTTATCCAGGCTATCGTTTCCTCCTGCAAACAGCGTCGGGAGGCCATCGCCGAGTTTCGGCAGGCGGGCCGGGAAGATCTGGCCAGCAAGGAGGAGGCAGAGCTCAAGATCCTGGAATCCTTCCTACCCGAACCCCTTTCCCTAGAAGAGCTCAAGGGTAAAGTGGCCTCAGCCATTGCTGAAACCGGGGCCAGCTCCATGAAGGATATGGGGAAGGTAATGGCCCATCTCTTGCCCCAGGTGGCGGGAAGGGCCGACGGCAAGCTCACCAGCCAATTAGTGCGGGAGGCGCTGGCCAAAAGCTGAAAAGGCCCTTAATGAGCTTCGTAGATCTGGGCATCCTCCTCCTCCTCGGTTATTACTCGGTGAGGGGATTTTCCAAGGGACTCTGGGAAGAGTCCCTTGCCTTTTCAGGGCTAATCTTGGCTGCCCTGGCCGCCCTTTATGGTTTTGAGAAAGGGGGAGATTACCTGGCCCGGGAGTATCAATTCTCACGGCCTCTAGTCTATATTACTGCTACAGTAGGTATCTTCCTAAGCGTCCTCCTTCTATTCCGTATCATCCGGTTTTTCCTGGCTTGGGTCTGGCGGAACCGTTCCCCATCCTGGCCCAGCCGGGTGGGGGGAGGGCTTTTGGCCTTCTTCAAGGGGAGCTTCATGGTAAGCATCCTCCTCCTCACCACCAGCCTCTTTCCCCTTTCTGAGGGGATTCACGCCAGGGTGGAAGCTCCAGGCCTCCCCCGCACCTTTCGCCAGATAGCTCCTACAACCTACCGATACTGCGTGCGCTACCTGCCCACTTCTACCAAAGATAGGTACTTCGCCCTCTTGGAGAAAGTTTCCCTCTTAAAGGTCGGCCAGGCCCACCCACGGAAAGGGGAAGCCAGGCCCGTAGCCCCTAAAATAAAAAAGGCCCCCGCAAAGAAAGGGGAGGAGACGAGGTAGGGTGGATGCCCATTCCTTAAAAGTCTTGGAGTTCGAGGCCATTAAGGCATGGCTGGCTTCCCATGCCTGCACTCCCTTGGGCGCGGAGAGAGTGGGAGCCCTCAATCCCAGCTCCAATAGGGAGGAGGTTGAAGCCTGGCTCGACGAGTGTAGCGAGTTCCGGGAGATCCTGGCCAAGGGTGAAGTGGCTCCTTTTCAAGGCATTACCGATATCCGGGACTCCCTTGTTCGTTCTCGGATAGAAGGCTTTGTCCTCTCCTCCCATGAGCTCCTTCAGATAGCTAACACCCTGGAGGCCTCTAGGAGGCTCAGGGTCTTCTTCCGCCAGCAAAAGGCCTCCTGTCCTCGCCTGTGCCGTCCCTTCGGGCACCTAAAACCCTGCGAGGAACTGATAGGGGAGATACGGACGGCCGTCCTTGAGGATGGAAGTATAGCCGACGAGGCCAGCGGGAAGCTCCGCGCCCTCCGGGAGGAGATCCGCCGCCTGCGGGAGGAGGTCTATGCCAGACTCCAGTCCCTCCTACAGGACCCGGCCCACCAGTGGGTGATTGCCGAGCCTCTAATAACCATGAGGAACGAGCGCTACGTCATCCCAGTGCGACCTAATTTCCGGTCATCCCTCAGGGGCCTGGTGCAGGATCAGTCAGGGAGCGGCCAGACCGTGTTCCTGGAGCCAGCGGCAGTGGTAGAGCTAAATAATCGCCTGCGCCAGCTCCGTTCGACGGAAGAGGAAGAGATCCGGCGGATCCTGATGAGGCTCACTAAAGCCGCAGGGCGACGGGCGGAGGAAATTGGAGAGACCGTGGAGGCCTTGGGCGAGATCGACTTCATCCACGCCAGGGCCCTTCTGGCCGAAGAGCTTAAATGTTCCCGGCCCAAATTGAATGAGGATCAGCGATTGATTCTAATCCAGGCACGCCATCCCCTGCTGGTAAAGAGGTCAGCAGTCAGCGGTCAGCGGTCAGCAAACAGACAGGAGACAGGAGACAGGAGACCGGAGACGGGTGACTTACCCGTTGTCCCCATTGACGTTCGTTTGGGGGAGGCCTTCCAGATTCTGGTGATCACTGGCCCTAATACGGGGGGCAAGACGGTAGCCCTTAAAACCATGGGTCTCCTTACCCTCATGGCCCTAGCGGGCCTGCACATTCCGGCCTCGGCCGATAGCGAGATCCCTCTTTATACCGGGGTCTTTGCTGATATTGGCGATGAACAGTCCATCGAGCAGAGCCTGAGCACCTTCTCCTCCCACCTCACTCAGATCGTCCGCATTTTGGGCCAAGCCGATAGCCGCTCCCTGGTGCTCCTCGACGAGCTGGGGGCGGGGACCGATCCCGCGGAGGGTGCGGCTCTTGGGATCGCCATCCTGGAAGAGCTCCTTCGCCTGGGGACTTCCACAGTGGCCACCACCCACCTAGAGGCCATCAAGGCCTTTGCCTATACAAAACCCCATGTGGAGAATGCCTTCGTGGAATTCGACCTTGACAGCTTGCGCCCCTTGTATAAATTATCTATAGGACTTCCTGGAAAGAGCTATGCCTTGGAGGTGGCCTCCTATCTGGGCATCAGCCCTGGGATCATTGAGCAGGCCCGGAGGCACCTGGGAGAGAGGGGCCTTCATTTGAGAGCCCTTATAGAAAGATTAGAGAGGGATCAGAGGGAGGCGGAGGCCAAGCGGGTCTTCTGGGAGAGGGAGGCGGCGGAGGCCGCCGTCCTTAAAGCCCGACATGAGGAGCTCTTGCAGGCCTTAGAGGATGAGGCCAAGGGCCGGAGACGCCAGGCATTGCATGAAGCGTTGACAATCGTGGCCCAGGCCCGGAAGGAGGTCGACCGGCTCCTAGAGGGAATCCGATCCTCCGCCTCCCTGGGGGCCGCTCAGGAGGGAAGGCGGGACCTGGAGAGGCTCCAAAAGGCCATGGCAGAGGAGCGAGCCTTGCTCCAGGCTACGGAGGGTCCACCTGGAGAGGTTCTAAGGTCAGAAGAGG
>JACRGL010000191.1 GCA_016212365.1 Candidatus Methylomirabilota bacterium
ACGCCTTGAGTATTTCCGTTCGCGATGGCTGTCACTCTGGTTCGAGATGTTCCAGCTCGTTTGGCAATCTCCGCATGAGTAAGCTTGCCGGATTGGATAATTTTTGACAATGCCACAGTCAGTTCAGAACGAAACTCCATTTCCGCCGTATCGACAGCGGAAAGACCTAGGGCATCACCCAACTCTCGGGCCGTGTGAACCGTTACGATCTTGCTTTTCTTAGACTTTGCCATCCAACGCCTCACCAATCTTTCGCCTTAATTCCGCCGACTGACCTCGAATAAACTCGAGGGCCTTGGGGTGGAACTTGGCGGGCTTCATTAAAATAAAGTATGTCCTGAATTCAGGACATTATCAAGTAAATTTTCTTGAAGGTAAGCGTGTCTGGCCTCCTCATCTCCCTCTCCCTTGAGGGGAGAGGGTGGGGGTGAGGGTGGAAAAAAAGGGGGATTTATGAAAAGGCTATGGAGTGTAACTCTTGTCTTGGGGCTTATTGGGAGTGGGGGAGTAGGGTATGCAGGGTCCTCACGCGGTACGGCAGCCAGTGCTCCCAGGAAAGCGACGGCAACCCAAGCAGTTGTTTCTGCCAAACCTGCCCCCGTCGTTCTTCCTGCTCAGACTCAGGCAAGTAGGAATATCGATGTCCTTGATGTGGGTGAGGGACAGGAGCTGGGACCGGTGGGAAAGTACGCCGTCGTTAAAATGCCCACCAAGGATGCCAGGACCCAGGAAATTCGCTTCATTAATGATGAGACCAATCAGGTCTACACCCAGCAGGTCTCCGGCGACCTGAAGTTTATGGTCGTGAGTGGCGTTGTGGCGGTGGATGCGACGGGGAAGTTGGTTATTTTGGAACCGGGGAAGAGTGTCTCTATTATCGATCCGAGCACCATGCCGCAGGAGACAAAGGGGATCATCGGTCCCAGCACCATGCCGCAGAATTAGCCTTGTCCTGGGAAATCCATTGCGATTCTTACGCTAACACCAGGGGCAAGTCCTGAGCGAGGTCCCAGACCGTGAAGGAGAGGAATAGATGGAGGACGATAACTCCATCCGATTCCCATCGTCATACCGTAACCCCTTTGTTCCCCCTGGACCCAAATACGGATTCCCGCAACATCCACCACCTCAGGAGAGAGTGGTGAGCGATCCAGGTAACCCCTTCTTCCCTGAATAGAAGTAGTCCCAACAGCTTGGACGAGGGGGACATCGTCTCCCAAATGGAATTGTCCATCCCCGAGTTCCGGGTCTGAATCTCCCCAGGGCCATTTCCGACGGTCTCCACCGGTGACTAATCGAATATATTCCTCCGGGGTTGGGAGTCTTCCTCCTGGTTGGAGGGTCTCAATGAGCCAGGGGATATTATCACGGTGGATCCAAGTGGCCGATCCTTCCCATGTCAAGACGTCGCCATCACTGTCACTTAGAGTTCGACTCTCTCCCCCCTTTCTTTCTTTCGCAAGGAAGGCATCAATCAGAGTTTCAAGAGTCATGTCATGATTCCTGCCGTGCTTTTCGTAGTATGAGAGCATTTGTGTGAGTGCCGTTTGAAGATTTGGCCACATGGGTCGATCGGGTCCGTATTTCAATTGTCTTTCCAAGGCCTGGTCCATACCTGACTGGAGGGCTGTCCTAAAGAGGGCAAGGAGGTATTGCCGTTGGGTCACGGGAGTCTTGGCGACGAGAAAGGGGTTTACGTATGTCAAGGTATCTTCACTTGTGGGGGGGATGTTATAGGCACGTTCTACGACTCTCCTATCAATCCGTCCCCCTGCAATAGGAACAAGCCCTCGAGGGATGAGTCTTTCCTCCACAAGCTGGAGATGAATTTCAGCCTCTCCCTCCCGGCGGAGAAAGAAGACCTCTTGCATCGGAGCGCATCCTTCTGCCTCGACCCGAACAAGATAGTTTCCACGGGGGACACGCCCCGCGAGAGTAAAAGAGGTATCACTTTGTGGTCTGAGATGATCGGAGAGGTCTATGTGAGGGGCTCCTTCCGGCACTCTCACCACCCCTCCGATTTCCCGAAGGGGAAAAAGGGTGACCAGGGGAGTGCTTTCCCGAGGGGAGGTGACAGTTAAATTGAGGAGACCTGGGGTTGTGGCCTTCACGGAGGTAGCGAGGACAGGTTGGAAATGGGGCTCCTGACCTTGAGGGATCATACTTTTTATCAGACCCATGTCTTGTTGAATCTGGCCGATGAGCATTTCGTCTCCGATCCCTTCAGCATATTCAAGAGTGGCAAAGAGGACCTGCATGGTTTGAGCGAGCCATTGGGGCTCCGGATAACGGCGGATAGCTTCAACGGCCTTGTAAAAAGCAGTGCGGGCGTGCGTCGTCCAGGCAGTCATGTCTGTTGACCGTGCCTCCTCTGCGATGCGTAGTTCCGTCATCGCCTCGTTCCAGAACGGTTCTGCCTCCATGCGTGCCAGGACCTCTCGGAGTGCCGCCAGGAGTTCGTTGGCATCCTGATAGCGTTCGGCAGGATCGACGGCGAGGCATCCCTTGACAACGGCCTCGAGTTTTTCCGGGATGTCTGTCTCAATGTCCGCGGCGAAGACGGAGGGTAAGAAGATGGGCAAGCGCTCCCCTCGCACCACAGCAAGGGGACGCACGGCGGTAACCCAGTCGGCAGCCAGGAGCCTTGCGAGGGGAGGGGCTATGTCAGGCCCCCCCCGCTGGCGTGAGACATCATCGACAGGTTGGATTCCGGTCAGAAGTTCATAGATCAGGCACCCCAAGGCGAAGACATCGTTTTGTTTGGAATAGAAACTCCCTGAAGCTGCTTCAGGGGCCATGTAACCGGGAGTTCCCCGAATAATGCCATCCTGGTATTTCCCCTTTCCCGTTGCCGAATCTACCGGCTGGGCGAGACCAAAGTCAGAGGTGAGAGGTTCATCTCCAAGGCCAACCAGCACATTGCCCGGCTTGATGTCACTATGGACAAGGTCCTTTTCGTGCATCTTGGCAATAGAGGCGACAACCCTTTCAAGATACCGGACCGCTTCCCGCCATGAGGTGAGAAGCTTGAGTTTGAGGGTATTAAGGGAGGAGGGGGTATGAGAATTCAAAAGGTCTTCCAGGTTTCCCTTACAGCGCTGCGTAATGAGAAAGGGGTGTCCATCGATCGTTTCACTACGGCCAAAGGCCGGGAGAAGACCTTCCATTCCGATGAGGCCCCCTTGTTGTACCATTTCGTTGTCAAAAAGATCCCAGACCCCTTCATCCAAGGCCTCATTTTGCTGGGTAAACATAAGTTTGATGACCACCTCGCGCCCCAGTGCCGGTTCATCAGCCAAAAGGACAAGCCCCATCCCGCCGCGCCCCAGGACCCCTCTGACCTGATAACGAGGGGTGGCTTCGACAAGCCCTTCTACATTGGCTCGCTCGCGGAGAGACCCATCCTCGTAGAGAAGACACTTCAGGAAGTCATAGGTTTCCCGATCTCTTGTTGTCAGTGAAGCTCGTGTATGGGCTGTTGTCTTGTCGGTGATGATCCGGCAGAGGGAGGGCTCGGAGATGAGAGGCCGTTTGGGTGTCGGCGGCGTGGCATCGGGTCTTCTGGCTACAAGATAGGCGGCGCTATCCTTAAAGCGCCTTGCGTCGAGCCGTTGAGGAGGGGGCTCGGGATCTCCCACGACGGGAGCCATGAAGAAGGAAGCTCTGGGTCCTCGGATGGCGGTGGTCTCTGCCCTGACTTCAATAGCTTCCAGGACCGTGAGGAGGTCATCGGCCAACTCTCTCTGGGCTTTCGCCATCTGTTCTGGGGGAGCGATGTCGCCAAACTGGGCACGCATCCAGGTGTGGCGTTCCCGTGTAACAAGCAACCCACCCGTCAAGGGGGAGGGGTGTTCTGAAAAGGTGCCATGCATGTTGAGGCAGATGGTGAGCTGGTGGAAATCGAAAAGCTGTCTTCCTTGCTGGACCTGGTGAAGTATCCCCTCATTCCTCTCCAGCCAGAGGGTGGCGTTGTTGATAATGGAGGCAAAACCCACCTCCCTGGGGGGAAAGAATGTCGTCTGAGGTACGCCGGCGCCAGGAGGAGGTAAAGGAGGGATCATAGCCATAACAGCCCCCTTTTCGCACAATTTCCAAAAAAGTTGTG
>JACRGL010000196.1 GCA_016212365.1 Candidatus Methylomirabilota bacterium
CTAGGGATTGACGGGATCAGCCTCTTTTTAATTCTCCTCACCACCTTCCTCACAGCCATTTCTGTTCTCTCTTCCTGGACGGCCATCACCGAGAAGTTGAAGGAGTATATGATTTGCATGCTCCTCCTGGAGACGGGGATGATCGGGGTCTTCGTGGCCTTGGACCTTGTCCTCTTCTATATCTTCTGGGAGGCCATGCTGATACCCATGTACTTCCTGATCGGGATCTGGGGCCACGAGAACCGGGTCTATGCTACCATAAAGTTCTTCCTCTACACCATGGCAGGGAGCGTCTTGATGCTCATTGCCATCATCGCCCTCTATTTTTATGGCGGCAGCACCACAGGACGCTATACCTTCGACTTGTTGGAGCTCTATCAGGTGGCCATCCCTGGAAAGACCCAGGCCTGGCTCTTCCTTGCCTTCGCCGTATCCTTCGCCATCAAGGTCCCTATGTTCCCCTTCCACACCTGGCTCCCTGATGCCCACGTGGAGGCCCCCACGGCTGGTTCTGTGCTCCTGGCCGGGGTCCTCCTCAAGATGGGGACTTATGGCTTCCTCCGCTTCTGTCTTCCCCTCTTTCCTCAAGCATCCAGGGACTTTGTTCCCCTGATCTCCTGGCTGGCCATCATAGGGATTATCTACGGGGCATTAGTCTCCATGGTCCAGCCCGATCTCAAAAAATTGGTGGCCTACTCCAGTGTAAGCCACCTGGGCTTCGTGATGCTGGGGATCTTTGCCTTGAATGTGCAAGGAATTGAAGGGGGAATCCTCCAGATGATCAATCATGGCCTCTCTACAGGGGCCCTCTTCCTTATTGTGGGGATGATCTACGAGAGGAGGCACACCCGATTGATCGAGGACTTCGGCGGCCTCTTCCGGGTGATTCCTGTATTCTCTGCCTTCTTTATGATTGTTACCCTCTCCTCCATAGGGCTTCCGGGCTTGAACGGTTTTGTAGGGGAGTTCCTGGTCCTGGTAGGGACTTTCCGATCCAGAGTCCTCTACGCTGTCTTAGGGGCCACCGGCGTCATCCTGGCTGCCGTCTATATGCTCTGGATGTTCCAGCGGGTGATGTTTGGGGAGGTGAGGCATCCAGAGAATCGGGCCTTATTGGATCTCTCCCGGAGGGAGGTGGCCGTGCTCCTGCCCATTGCCATCTTTATCTTCTGGATCGGCATCTATCCCAAGCCCTTCTTGAGCAAGATGGAGGCCTCGGTGGAGCACCTCCTCACCCAGGTAAGGGAGGAGCGGGTGATAAGCCTTGAGGGGGATCAGACCTCAGACTTCAGACCTCAGACTTCAGACATCGGACTTTGGACTACGGACCATTTCAGCCATCAGCCATCAACCTATAGAGGAGTTCTATGGAAATAACCCTGCCCCCGGTGGACCTCGGGGCCATAACCCCCGAGTTGATAGTCACTGGCACGGCCTTGGTGATCCTTTTGGTGGACCTCTTCTTACCCAGGGATCGGAAGACCCCGCTGGCCTATCTGAGCCTCCTTGGCTTGGTTCTGGCCTTCGCTGCCTCCCTCCCCCTTTGGGGAAGGGCTCGATACGCCTTCAAGGAGTCTATTAGCCTGGACCCTTTCTCCCTCTTCTTTAGCTCCCTCTTCCTCTTGATCGCCGCCCTTACTATCCTGATATCCACCAATTATCTGGAGCGGGAGGAGATCCATAGGGGAGAGTACTACGCGCTCCTCCTCTTCGCTACTTTAGGAATGATGCTGCTCGCGAAGGGGATGGACCTTGTGGTCCTTTTCCTGGGCCTGGAGACCCTTTCCATCTCCCTTTACACCCTGGCTGGGTTCATGAGGGCCCGCCTCCGCAGTAACGAGTCGGCCCTGAAGTACCTCCTCCTGGGGGCCTTTGCCAGCGGATTTCTCCTCTACGGGATCGCCTTCCTCTATGGAGCCACCGGAACTACTAATCTTAAGAAGGTCGCCGTTTTCCTGGGCAAGGGGGCGCCCTTGAGTGATCCTTTCCTCTTCATCGGGGCGGGCCTCTTGATCGTGGGCTTTGGATTCAAGGTAGCCACTGTCCCCTTCCACATGTGGGCCCCTGACGTTTACGAGGGGGCCCCCACATCGGTCACCGCCTTCATGATCGCCGGGACCAAGGCCGCCGCCTTTTCTGCCTTTCTTAGGATCTTCCTCTACTCCCTGGCCCCCCTTAAGCCCAATTGGTCCGCCGTGCTCTGGGTTTTGGCTGTCCTCACCATGACCCTGGGGAACGTGGTAGCCATCGCCCAGCAGAACATAAAGAGGATGCTGGCCTATAGCAGTATTGCCCACGCCGGTTATATCCTGGTGGCGGTAGTAGCAGGGGGCGAGCTGGGGGGCTCTAGTATCCTGTTCTACCTTTTAGCCTATGCCCTCATGAACCTGGGGGCCTTTGCAGTGGTGATCCTTTTAGGCCAAAAAGGGGAGGAGAACCTGAACCTCCCTGATTATGCAGGAGTAGGCTACAGGCATCCCCTGCCTGCCCTGGCAATGGCCATCTTTATGTTCTCTTTGGCAGGAATCCCGCCTACTGCTGGCTTTATGGGGAAGTTCTATGTCTTCAGCGCCGCGGTGAAGGCAGGCTACATCGGGCTGGCTATCATAGGGGTCTTGAACAGTGTGGTCTCCGTCTTCTTCTATCTCCGGGTGACTGTCATGATGTATATGCGGGAGCCCCGGGCAGAGGTAGGGCCCATCTATACCTCCCCTGCCCTAGCGGCAGCTCTGGTTATAGCTGTCTGGGGGACTTTGCAGTTGGGCCTTTTCCCGGGAAGGCTCCTGGAGCTGGCACTGAGGTCTATCCGCCCCTTATTGGGATAAGGCGGCTTATCGATAAGGTCCTTTTACAATAGACATGGAGGTTTGCGGTGAAGAGCGCAAAGATTCCGGAGCGGACAGTGACCCGCCTCTCCATCTACCTCCGCTGTCTGGAGGAGTTAGAGGCGGATGGGGTCACTTCCATCTCCTCAAAGGAGCTAGCGGAGAGGTTTGGCCTGAATTCCGCCCAGGTGCGCAAGGACCTGGCCTATTTCGGGCAGTTCGGCGTGCGGGGGCTAGGGTATTACATCGCAGATCTCAAGCACAACCTGGAGCGGATCCTGGGCCTCAAGCAGGAGTGGGAGGTAGCATTAGTGGGGATGGGGAATCTAGGAACAGCCCTCTTTAATTATCGAGGCTTTAGAGAGAAGGGTTTCCGGATCACCGCTATTTTTGACCGGGACCCGGCCAAAGTCGGTCAAATGGTGGACGATGTGGAAATCAGGAGTGTGGAGGACATTGTTTCCATCCTCCGCCGGCGGAAGATCAGGATAGCGGTCCTGGCTATTCCCGCCGCCGGGGCCCAAAGAGTGACCGATCAGCTGGTAGCGGCCGGCGTGAATGCTATCCTCAACTTCTCCCCCACCCAAATATCAGTGCCGCCCCGGGTGAAGCTCCAGAGTGTGGATATGGCCGTCCTCCTCAAGACCCTGAGCTACCATTCAGTGCGGAGCGACCGCCGTTTGCAACGAGAGGAAAGATAATGGTCATTTCAGCTGATCCATGGTTTACAGAATCAGGTTCACGGTTCACAGTTCAGGGGAATAGCTTACACTGGTCTATCTGGTCTATCTGGTCTATTTGGTCTATTTGGACGAGATAGACGAAACGACGAAATAGACGAAGATGCTATTTGCCATTGGCTATATGCCATTTGCCATGTCCGTGAACCGTCAACCGTGAACAGTGAACTAAAGAATTATTCCGTAGTCTTTCCACTTTCTCTCTACTAACTCCTTGATGGCCTGATCCATCCTGATTTCATCCGGCCACTCCCGCGTAAAGCCTTCCTCCTTCCACTTCCTCGTGCCGTCAATCCCGACCTTGGAGCCATACTGGGGGAGGCGGCTGGCGTGATCCAGGGTCTCTATGGGGCCCAGGACGAACTCCATGTCACGCTCTGGGTCAATATTGTTCAGCGCCTTCCAGGCTACCAGGGATAGGTCATGGACGTTTACGTCGGCATCCACCACCACCATTACCTTAGTAAACATGGCCTGCCCAAGGCCCCAGAGGGCATGCATCACCTTTCTGGCATGGCCGGGATAGCGCTTATCTATGGATATAATGAGGAGATTGTGGAAGACCCCCTCGAAGGGCATATGGATATCCACCACCTCGGGGAGCTGCTTTTTAATGAGGGGCAGGAAGAGGCGTTCTATTGCCCGGCCTATGTGGCAGTCCTCCATAGGGGGACGGCCAACTACCGTGGCCTGATATATAGGGTCCCTGCGATGGGTTATGCAGGTGAGGTGGAAGACGGGATACATATCGGGGAGGGAGTAGAAGCCTGTGTGGTCCCCAAAGGGCCCTTCCAGGCGACACTCCTCGGGATCCACATAGCCCTCGAGGACGATCTCGGAATTGGCGGGGACCTCCTGGGCAATGGTCTCGCAGGGGACCATCTCCACCGGCCTCTTCCTTAAAAAGCCGGCCATGAGCATCTCGTCCAGGCCTTCGGGCATGGGTACTGCCGCCGCAAAGGTGGTGGCAGGGTCCGGACCGATGGCCACCGCCACCTCCATGCGGCGATTGGACCTTTTATATTTACGGTAATGGGCGGCCCCGCCTTTGTGGATATGCCAGTGCATCCCCGTTGTCCTCCCGTCATAGACCTGCATCCGGTAGATACCGCAGTTCCTGACCCCGGTCTCCGGCTCCTTGGTGAAGACCAGGGGAAGGGTGATGAATCTCCCGCCGTCTCCCGGCCAGCACTTGATGATGGGGAGTGTATCCAAAGAGGGGTTGTCTTTAATGATTATCTCTTTGCAGGGGCCATCCTTCACCCTTTTTGGGAAGTAGCTGGCCAGGTCCTTTAGGCGGGGCAGGAGTCTTATCTTCTCTATCAGGCTCTTAGGGGTCTTGGTCTCCAGGACCTCTGCCAGGGACTCGGAGAGTTCATCTAGGGAGCTCACGCCCAGGGCCAATTTGATCCGCTCCTCCGTTCCCAGGGCGTTAATCAGGAGAGGGATGGCTGAGTCCTTCACCTTCTCGAAGAGGAGGGCGGGGCCCATGTTTTTTGAGACCCGGTCGGCGACCTCGGTAATTTCGAGAACAGGGTCCACCTCTACCGGGATGCGCTTTAGATCCCCCCGCTCCTCTAACACCTCGATGAAATGGCGCAGATCCTCAAAAGTCATGACTCCCTCCTCAGTAAAATAGGATTTTCATTGACAACCCAGGCCTCATGAGAAAGAATATTTTGGATTGCAGGCCTTATTTCAGGGGTGGACATGAAAAAGGCAAGAAGTCAAAAAAGGCCCCGGAACCCCATCCCCACCGTGGACGTGATCATCGAGCTTAAAGGCCGCGGCATTGTCTTGATCAAGAGGAAGAACCCCCCCTACGGCTGGGCCCTTCCCGGTGGCTTCGTGGATTATGGCGAGAGTCTGGAGGAGGCAGCGGTTCGGGAGGCCCGGGAAGAGACCTCCCTGGAAGTAGAGCTTTTCCGCCAATTTCACACCTACTCCGATCCCGGGCGTGACCCCCGGATGCATACAGTGAGCACTGTCTTCATCGCCAGGGCCCAGGGAATGCCCAGGGCCGCAAATGACGCTACCGAAATCGAGGTCTTTACCCGGGAGACCCTGCCCGTAAACCTGGCCTTCGATCATGGTCGTATCCTAGAGGATTACTTCGAGGGCCGCTACTAGGTTCACGAGGGTGAAGCGTATTCTCTCCGGGCTAGAAAACCCGCCTAAGGGCTAGGGGCTAAAGGCTGACTTAGAAGACTCTCTGCTTGTCGGGTGAGCTCTCTTCCGCCGTCCAGCTCTCGTATCTTTTCAACGGCTTCTTCCATTTTTTCACTCTCCCCCTTGCCCTTATAGACAAGGGCCAGATGGTAGTATACTTCGGCTTGGAGGGCTTTGTGATCTGAGGGCATCACCTCCAGGGCTTTCCAGAAGGCCTCTTCGGCATCCACTAATCGCCCTTGCAGGAGCAGGGCCATCCCCAGAGTGTCCAGATAGTACATTCTTGAAGAGGGCTTGATCTCCAGAGCCTTTCGGGCCAGCCCCTCGGCCTCCGAAAGTCTCTCCCTCCTCTCCAGGTAAACCCAGGCCAGGTTGTTTAAGGTATCGGCGTTCTCAGGCTCTACCTCCAGGGCTTGGCGGTAGGCCTCCTCCGCCCCGGCATAATCTTTCCGGGCAAGAAGCACATTTCCCAGATTTACCCGGGCCTGGTTGAGGTGAGGGTCCTTTTTCAGGGCCATTTCGTATTCCTTGGCGGCGAGGTCGTATTTCCCTTGGGCCTCGTAAATGGTCCCTAGCTGGTTGTGTTCCTCAGCAGTGAGGGGGTCTTCCAGAATAACGATCCGGGGGAAACGGCTACAGGAGGTGATGAGGAGGGAGGAAAGGATAAAGATTCCCCAAGCCTTAAAAGATGGTTGCACCTTCGATCCCCGTCTATGGACATACCGCTTTTTTATATGATACCTCAATTTTTGGGAAATTGCAAAGCCAAAGGGCGTCCCTTCCTCTTTTGGCTTGACCACAGAAGAGGGGAAAGATATACTTTTTACTATAATGTAGCGGCGGGCTTGTCTATGCCGAAAACGTTGCGGTCCGCCTCAGGCGGACAACGCTACATCTAATTGAATTTAAAGGATTACTAGCCGATGAATGAGATTTCTGACAAAAGGGAGCCCTTTGGAATGGGGCCTTATTCGGTGGAGGCTCGCCATCAGAGGCTGGGCCAGCTTTTGGAAGGGATGAAGCCTTTCTTTGATAAGGATGGTCCCTCCGAGAAAGGCCGAGGGCTGTTCTTAGGCCTTTTTAAAGACTTCATCGAAAAGGAGAGAGGGGAGATTCTCGCCCGACACCGCTCCCGTGCCAGCGGCCGGGAGATCGTTGCTGAACACACTGAGTTGGTGGACGTGGTGGTCCGCCACCTTTATCGCCTGGCGGTGGAGGGTGGGGCCTTAGGGGAGGATCTTGGAGGCTTTGCCCTCCTGGCCCTCGGGGGATATGGGAGGGGGGAGCTTAATCCAGCCTCCGACGTAGACCTTATGTTCCTTCATGATCGGTGGCCGGAAGGTCGCCTCGGAAGCCTCCTGAGGGGAATCCTTTATCCCTTATGGGACGTAGGATTCAGCGTGGGCCATTGCTGCCGCTGCCCGGAGGACTGCCTCCAGATCGCTGAAAAAGATCTGATCTCCCGGACCTCCATGCTCGAGGCCCGTTTCCTGGTTGGGGATCTAGCCCTATACCAGCGCTTTCGGAGAAAGCTAGAGCGGAAGGTGAGGGGCCGCCAAGCCGAGATATATGTAGAAAACAAAATCGCTGAGCGGGAAGCCCGTTATCGAAAGTACGGGGCCTCCCTTTATCTGCAAGAGCCTAACGTCAAGGAAAGCGCAGGGGGCCTTCGAGACCTGCATACCGCCTTCTGGATAGCCCGGGCTAGGCATGGCGTGGCCACTTTTCAGGATATGGTGGAAAAGGGGCTCCTCTTGCCGGAGGAGCGGGAAGATGGGGAACGGTGCCTGGAGTTCCTCTTTAGGCTCCGGAATGAACTCCATTACTTGATGGGTGACAAAAATGACGTCCTCTCCCTCTCCCTGCAGAGGCAGGTGGCGGAAAACCTTGGCTTTCACGACATGGAAAGGGCCTATGGGGTTGAGCTTTTCATGCAGCAGTATTACCTCAACGCCAGGGCAGTGCATCGACTCTCCCGCACCTTGGTGGATCGGTGTGCTGCCAAACGATCGCGGATGGAGGCGGTGATGAAGAAGCTTAGGGCGCGGGATCTGGGGGATGGACTTACCGAGATCAACCGGCAGATCCATATATTACCTAAAGATGCCGGCCTCTTCCAGGAGGACCCGGTGAGGCTGATGAAGATATTTTGGTATGCCCAACAGACGGGCTACGGGCTTTCCCCCGAGGCCCAGGCCCTCGCCCGCACCCACCTCGGTTTGATCGATGATGGTTTCCGCTCTTCCAACCGGGCCTTCGGCTTCTTCCTGGCCATCCTCAGGGAGCCAGTGGGGGTGGCCCATACCCTAAGGACCATGCATGAGCTGGGTGTTCTAGGGGCCTACATTCCCGAGTTCGCCAAGCTCAACTGCCTGGTCCAGTTCGACTTCTACCACAAATACACCGTGGATGAGCACACCTTCATTGGCCTAGAAAATCTGGAAAAACTGCTCCAGGTGCCCCCAAAGCCGGCCGAGGAGTTCAGCGTCATCGCCCATGAGCTGAAGCGACCAGAAATCCTGCGGCTGGCAGTCCTCATTCATGATATTGGCAAAGGTGAGGGCAAGGAGCACGTGGAGAAGAGTGTTCGTATGGTGCCCACGATCCTGGGCCGCTGGGGTCTCTCTGAGGCAGAGGTGGAAGAGGTCCGGTTTTTGGTAGCCCACCACTTGACCATGGCCCACATCGCCGAGCGCCGAGACCTGGACGACGAGCGGATGGTCATCGAGTTCGTCAAGAAGGTCCAGAGGGTGGACCTGTTAAAGATGCTCTACCTCCTGACCTACCTGGACATCAAGGCAGTGGGTCCCGAGGCCTGGTCCGAATGGAAGGGGGCTTTGCTCTGGGAGCTCTACCTCAAGAGCCACACCATTCTCACCCGAGGGGTCCCCGAGGGGGAGGAGGAGCTAGTGAAGGCAGCTAAAATCCGGTCTCAGCTATTAAAAGAGCTTTCCCCGGAGTTTTCTGGCGGGGAGGTTATGGGCCATCTGGAGATGATGCCCATAAGATACCAGCTCACTACCTCGGGAGCCAAGGTGGCCTCCCACCTGCGCCTGGCACGGTTAGTCCAGGGGGGAGAACCCCTTGCCCTGGTATGGACTAATTTCCCATTAGTAGGGTACTCCGAGGTTACCGTCTGCGCTCCGGGGGTTCCCGGGAGGTTCGCCAAGATCGCTGGCACCTTCACTGCTAACAGCATTAATATCCTGAGCGCCCAAATCTTTACCCGTCGAGACGGCTTGGTCTTCCGCACCTTTCAGGTCAATGATGGCCGCGGCTCGGCTATTTTGGACGAGGGGGTCTGGTTGCGGCTTAGTCGGGATTTAGGAGCGGTCCTAGAGGGTAGGGTGGAGGTGGAGGAGCTTCTCAAGGCTCGCCGCCCCAGGCTCCCTAGCAGAGAGATGAAGTGGGTGCCCCCGCGGCCTTCCAGGGTAGAGTTCGACAACTATGTCTCCGAGACCCATACCGTCATCGACGTTCGGACCCCTGATAGGTTAGGCCTCCTCTACTCCATCTCTAGTGCCCTCTCAACCTTAGGCCTGGACCTCTCCTTGGCCAAGATAACCACCGAGGTGGACCAAGCGGTGGACGTCTTCTATGTCACAGAGCGGGATGGCAGTAAGGTCCAAGAAGGAGAGAGGATGGAAGAGATCCGGACGGCCTTAGAGAGGGCCGTTGCCCAGGGTCTGGACTGATCGATGCGGATCAAAGGAAAGACAAAGATATGTGTCCTCCTGGGCTATCCCCTGGGCCATACCCTATCGCCCCTAATGCAGAACGCTGCCTTCTCATATCGAAGGCTGGACTACCTTTACGTCCCCTGGGAGGTGCGTCCGGAGAATCTGGAAAGGGCGGTAGCCGCACTCCAGGTCTGGGAGAACTTTCGAGGTGCAAACGTCACCATCCCGCACAAGGAGCGGATCTTGGGCTTGGTGGATCGGCTTTCCCCCGAGGCCCAGGCTATCGGTGCGGTTAACTGCCTCTCGTTGAGAGAGGGGTGCCTCTTCGGTGATAATACTGATGGGAAGGGCTTTCTCCTCTCCCTCCAGGAGGAGGCCGGGGTGGAAGTGGAGGGGAAAAGAATCCTCCTGTTCGGGGCCGGCGGGGCCGCCAGGGCTGTGGCCTTTGCTTTAGCCTGGTCAGGGGCCAGGCGGATATCCCTGGTCAATCGGACCCGGGAGAAGGCGGAGGTACTGGCCTCCCATCTGAGGGGTTTTGCCCCCTCCTGTCATGTGGAGGCCCATTCTTTGGACGGCGGTGATCTCCCGGACCTCATTAGGGAGAGCGAAATCGTGGTCAACTGCACCTCGGTTGGCCTGAGCCCCAAGGACCCACCGCTTTTTGACCATAGGTTCTTTGAAGCCTCTTCTTTGGTCTGTGACCTCATATATAACCCCCAGGAGACCCGATTCTTGGAAGCGGCCCGGAGGGCGGGCTGTCGCACAATCGGTGGGTTAGGTATGCTCCTTCACCAAGGGGCCTTATCTTTCGAGCTCTGGACAGGGGAAAAGGCGCCGCTTCAGACCATGCGCCGGGCTTTGGAGGGGGCCCTGGGTTTTCGGACTTAGGTTGGCATATATCTTGCTTATCATCTGCGGCTAGGCGGGATACAATTCTCTTGACAGCGCCCCTCCATCGGAAGTAATAATAAGACTACTTTACCCTCATCCAGGTCTCGGCTTTTCTGGTTTTTGTGGGAAGGAGATTAGAGGATGCCCATTGGAACCGCCCGTCTCGGCGAAATGCTGGTGAAGGCTAACCTCATAACCGAGGAGCAACTGCGAAAGGCCCTGGCTCAGCAGGAGACCTCGGGGGGGCGCCTGGGCGCCAATCTGGTGAAGCTCGGTTTCATAAGCGAGGACGACATCACCTCTTTCCTGAGCAAGCAATACGGGGTGCCCTCCATTAACCTCTCCCATTTCGATATAGATTCCGCTGTCATCAAACTGATCCCCTCTGAGATCGCCCAGAAGCACATGGTGGTGCCCATCAGCCGCACGGGAAACGTCCTCACCGTGGCTATGGCAGACCCTTCAAATATCTTTGCCATCGACGACATCAAGTTCATGACCGGCTTCAAGGTGGAACCTGTGGTAGCAGCAGAGACATCCGTTAAGAATGCCATCAATAAGTATTACGACTCGGCGGGCCTGGTGCTGGACATCATGAAGAGCTTCGACGACAAGGACGTGAGCCAGGTGGCGGATAGGGAAGAAGATATCAATATGGCCGAGCTCCAGCAGGCCACCGAGGAGGCCCCTGTAGTAAAACTGGTCAACCTCATCATGAGTGATGCCATTAAGAAGGGGGCCTCTGACATTCACATCGAGCCTTACGAGAAGGCCTTCCGCGTCCGCTATCGGATCGACGGGATCCTCTACGAGGTCATGTCGCCTCCTATGAAGCTAAAGGCGGCTATTACCTCGAGGGTCAAGATTATGGCCCAGCTGGACATCGCTGAGCGGCGCCTCCCCCAGGACGGCCGCATCAAGATCAAGATGGGCCAAAAGGAGATGGACTTCCGGGTTTCCACCTTGCCCACCATATTTGGTGAAAAGGTGGTCCTCCGGCTCCTGGACAAATCGAGCCTGCAACTCGATATGACCAAGTTGGGCTTTGAGGCCAAGGCCCTGGCCGATTTTGAGCAGGCCATCCTTGCCCCCTATGGGATGGTCCTGGTTACCGGGCCTACAGGGAGTGGCAAGACCACTACCCTTTATTCTGCCCTGTACCGGATCAATACCCCCGAAACCAACATCATGACCGCCGAGGACCCTGTCGAGTATAACCTGCCGGGAATCAACCAGGTGCAGATGAAGCCCGAGATCGGCCTCAACTTCGCCTCCGCCCTCCGTTCCTTCCTCCGCCAGGACCCCGACATCATCATGGTTGGGGAGGTTCGGGATTATGAAACGGCGGAAATTGCCATCAAGGCGGCCCTCACCGGCCACCTGGTCATCTATACTATCCATACCAATGATGCCCCGAGCACGGTGAGCCGACTCCTCAACATGGGGGTGGAGCCCTTCCTGGTGGCGGCCTCCACCAACTTGATCCTGGCCCAGCGGCTACTCCGGAAGGTCTGCCAGAATTGCAAAGAGGAGGTACAGGTCCCCCCCCAGGTGCTAGTAAACCTGGGCTTTTCGCCGGAGGAGGCTAAGTCCCTGAGGCTTTACCATGGCAAAGGCTGCATGGCCTGTAGCGAAACCGGCTATCGTGGCCGGCTGGCCCTCTACGAGGTGATGGTCATCAGGGAGAATATTAAGGACCTGATCCTCCAGGGGGCTTCGACCAGTGAGCTCCGGGAACTGGCCCGTAAGAATGGGATGAAAACCTTGCGGGATGCAGGGCTACAGAAGATCCGCGATGGGGTCACCACCATCGAAGAGGTGTTGCGGGTGACCTCTGGCTCATAATGTCAGAGGGGGGAATGGTTAATCTCCACGAGCTTCTGAAGACCATGATTGAAAAAGGGGCTTCCGACCTCCACATAACCACTGGAATCTCCCCTATGATGCGCCTCCATGGCCGCGTGGTGGCCTTGGGTGATAAGCCCCTCACCCCCCCGGAGACAAAGCAGATAGCGTATAGCATCTTGACCGATGCCCAAAAGCACAAGTTTGAGGAGAATAAGGAGCTGGACTTCTCCTTCGGTGTTAAGGGTCTCTCTCGCTTTCGGGCCAATGTCTTTATCCAGAGGGGGGCAGTCGGGATGGCCATCCGGACCATCCCTTACAAGATTTTCACCTTCGAGGAGCTTGGGCTTCCCAAGATAGTGGCGGAGCTATGCGACCGGCCCAAGGGCCTAATCCTGGTCACCGGCCCCACTGGGAGTGGTAAATCTACTACCCTGGCCACCATGATTGACAAGATAAACTCCGAGAAGCAGGAGCACATCGTTACAATAGAGGATCCCATCGAGTTTGTGCACAACCATAAGAAATGCATCGTCAATCAGCGGGAGCTCCATGCGGATACCTATAGCTTCAAGGCCGCCTTGAAATCGGTCCTCCGCCAGGACCCCGACAAGGTCCTAATCGGGGAGATGCGTGATCTGGAGACCATCGAAGCGGCCCTAACCATTGCTGAAACCGGCCATCTCACATTCGGGACACTACATACAAATTCCGCCGTCCAGACTATAAACCGCATCATCGACGTCTTCCCCCCCCACCAGCAATCCCAGATCCGGGCCCAACTCTCCTTCGTCCTGGAAGGGGTTCTCTGCCAGATGCTCATCCCCAGGTCTGATGGCCGCGGGAGGGTCCTTGCCCTGGAGATCATGATCCCTAATCCTGCCATCCGTAACCTCATTCGGGAGGACAAGATCCATCAGATCTACTCGGTGATGCAGACGGGCCAGGAGAAATACAGTATGCAAACCATGAATCAGTCCCTCATGAATCATTACCTCAGAAGGAATATCACCTATGAACAGGCCCTCTCCTGCTCCACCATGCCAGAGGAGCTGACCCAGATGATCCAGCGGGCCCAGGCAGCCGTGGCAGGGGCAAGACGGTGACTTTGAAAAAGTCACTTGCAGGGTTATTTAGCTCACAGTTCACGGTTGACGGTTCACGGGAATTGTAGAATTGTAGCGCTGCAGCTTGTCTGCAGCGTCCGTCGGACACAAGGTCCGACGCTACATAGGCGGGGTTTTCCAACCCCGCTAAGGGCGGGACAAGAATGTCCCGCCTATCGTGGTGGAACCGTGAACTGATTCTGTGAACCCTGAACTGTGAACCGTGAACGAGCTCAGAGCCCTGCATTACGGAGGCAAGAAATGCCGGTATTTGCTTACAGTGGTAGGACCCGCGGTGGACAGTTGATTACCGGGGAGATGGAGGCCCCCAGCCGGGAGGCTGTGGTTGCTACCCTCAGAAAGCAGCAGATCCTGGCCACTTCCATCCGGCCCGGTGCCAAGAAGATTGAAATTAAACTCCCGGGCTTTGGGGGAAAGGCGAGTGATAAGGAGATCGCTGTCTTTACCCGGCAGTTCGCCACCATGATCGACGCTGGCCTTCCCCTGGTTCAATGCCTGGAGATCCTGGCCTCCCAGCAGGATAACAGGTTCTTACGGAAGACACTCCACGAGATCAGGGCAGACGTGGAGGGGGGCTCCACCTTTGCTGCTGCCCTGAAGAAGCACCCAAAGGTATTCAATGAGCTTTATTCCAATATGGTGGAGGCGGGAGAAGCAGGGGGGATCCTAGACACCATCTTGAATCGCTTGGCTGCCTATATCGAAAAGGCCATGGCCCTTAAGAAGAAGATAAAGTCGGCCATGATATATCCCTCCACCATTATTACTGTGGCCCTCGTGGTGGTGATCTTCCTTTTGGTCTTCGTCATTCCCACCTTCAAGAGCATGTTCGAGGGTTTCGGGGCTACCCTCCCCTTGCCCACCCGGATCGTCCTGGAGCTCAGCCGCCTTGTTCGAAAATATGTTCTGTTGGGGGTGGTAGCCTCGGTCGGAGCTATCGTGGCCCTCCGTTACTACTACAAGACGACTAATGGCAAAAAGGTGATTGACTCCCTTCTCCTCCGTGCCCCTGTCTTCGGTGTCCTGATACGGAAGATCGCCGTGGCCAAGTTTACCCGGACCCTGGGCACCCTAGTCGCGAGTGGCGTGGCCATCCTGGACGGCCTGGAGATCACCGCCCGCACTGCGGGAAACAAGGTGGTGGAAGAGGCGGTTATGCAGACCCGGGTAAGCATCGCCGAAGGGAAAACCATTGCCGAGCCCTTAAAGGCCTCTGGCGTCTTTCCCCCAATGGTGGTTCAGATGATCGCGGTAGGAGAACAAACGGGGGCCCTTGATGCTATGCTCTCTAAGATAGCAGACTTCTATGACGAAGAAGTAGATACGGCAGTTGCCAATTTGACCTCCCTATTAGAGCCAATGCTCATGGTCTTTTTAGGGGTGGTCATCGGAGGGGTGGTTATCGCCATGTACCTGCCCATCTTCAAGCTCGTCACAGTGGTGGGCAGGTAGTTAAGACCCAAGACGCAAGCCTAATCTTTAGGTTCACGGTTCACAGTTCAGGGTTCACAGAACCTGGTTCACGGTTCCACCACGATAGGCGGGACATTCTTGTCCCGCCCTTAGCGGGGTTGGAAAACCCCGCCTATCGGCTAAAGGCTAACAGCTAAAGGCTTCCCGTGAACCGTCAACCGTGAACAGTGAACCAATTAGCCGTGAACCGTCTACCGTAGACTGTGAACAATATTAATTCCCGAGTCTCAGATCTCTAGTCTTCCTTGGGGCGGCCAGAGGCCGCCTGTTTTATTGGAGAATCTATGGCCCAGCCTAAAGATCGGCATCCCCAGGAATTCGCCAGGAAGATCAAATGGCTGATGAGCTTGAGGCTTATAGTTGTCATCCTCTTCCTGGGATCGGCGGCCTTTTTGCAATTAAAAGAGAGACCCCCTTTCCCCATCCTCCCCCTCTATTTCCTCATCGGACTCTGCTTTTTCTTGAGCCTGACCTATGCCTTGCTGCTCCCGCGGGTGAAACAGCTAATGCGCTTTGCCTACCTCCAGATCCTGGGGGATCTCTTTTTAGAGACGGGGCTAATTTATCTCACCGGGGGGCTTGATAGTGTCTTTTCTTTTCTTTACCTCTTTTCCGTCTTTGCGGCAGGGATGATGCTCCACCGTCGGGGGGCCCTCTCTGTGGCCGCAGCCTCCAGCATTCTTTACGGGGGTCTCGTCAATTTAGAGTTCTACGGCTTCCTTCCAAAAGCAGGTCTGTATAGGTTTATGGGCTCTATGCGCCAGCCCGGCTACGCATTCTTTCAGGTCTTTATCAATATAGTGGCCTTCTTCTTGGTGGCTTTGTTTTCTAGCCGCCTTGCCGCCAAGTTAGAAGAGATAGACAAAAGCCTAAAAGAGAAGAGCCTCGACCTCCTGAACCTCCAGTCGCTCCATCGGGATGTGGTAGCGAACATCCCCAGTGGCTTGATGACTCTGGATTTAAAAGGGAGGATAGCCTCTTTCAACCGGGCAGCAGAGGAGATCACTGGTTATATCTTTGAAGAGGTGCGGGCCAAGGACTTTAGGGAGACGATCTTTGGTAATATCGATGGGATCAGAACCTTCTTCGAGACCCGTATCCTGGACCCTTATATTCCTGCCGAGGTCTCCATCTCCACTAAAAGGGGCCGGATCATCCCTTTAGGCATTAGTCTGAGCCCGCTCCGATCAAGCTCCGGGGAAATCATCGGTCTCATCGCCAACTTCCGGGACCTCACTGAGAAGAAGAGGATTGAGGCCCAGCTCCGTCGGGCCGACCGTCTGGCCGCCGTGGGCCAATTGGCGGCGGCTATTGCCCATGAGATAAGGAATCCTCTGGCTGCCATCAGCGGCTCCATCCAGGTCTTGAAGGAGGAACTCCGCTTTTCCGACATGAACCAGAGGCTATTAGAGATCATCCTGCGGGAGGCAGATAGGTTGAAGTTAATCACCGGCCAGTTTCTGGACTTTGCCCGCCCCCATCCGAATCCTGTCAGACAGTGTGAACTGGGTGCCCTCTTGGAGGAGACGGTGTTCCTTTTGGAGAAGGGCCATGCCCTCCACCCAGATACCAGGATCTCTCTGGAGCGGCCAAATGGGCCCCTCTTGATAAACGCCGACCCCGATCAGCTCCGGCAGGTATTCTGGAACCTGGGCCTCAATGCTTTGCAGGCTATGCCATCTGGCGGAGATCTGAAGATCTCCGCCAGAGTCGCCAGTCGCCAGTCGCCAGTAGTACCCGATGGCATCCGTCAACCGTCAACCGTCAACCGTGAACCCTCTGATGATTTTGTGGAGATCGGCTTTACTGATACCGGAGGTGGGGTTCCGCCAGAAGACCTGGAGCGCATCTTCGATCCCTTCTTCACCACCAAGGAGGGTGGCACTGGCCTGGGGCTTTCCATTGCTCAGAAGATAGTGAGAAACATGGGAGGGGAAATTGAGGTGGTAAACCGAGCCGGTGAGGGGACGACTTTCCGTGTCCTGCTGAAGAAGACCGAGGTCTGAAAGATGGGTCGTATCCTGGTTGTTGATGATGAACCCAGCGTTCGCGAGCTTCTGAGCATTGTGCTAGAGAAGGAGGGTCATTCTGTAAGCTCCGCTGTCGATGGGGTTGAGGCCTTGCGGTTGGCTAAGGATAATCCCTACGACTTAGTGATATCCGACATAAAGATGCCCAGAATGGACGGCCTCCGGTTCCTCTCGGGCTTGAGGGAATTCGATCGGGAGATCCCGGTGATCATGATTACCGCCTATCCCTCTACGGAGTCGGCCATTGAAGCTATGAAGCAGGGGGCCTACGATTATCTTACCAAGCCCTTCAAGATAGAAGAGGTCAAACTGGTGGTGGCCAAGGCCCTGGAGGCCCTTACTCTAAAGCGGGAGAATGTCTATCTCCGCCGGGAGCTCCAGGAAAGGCACCGTTTCCCCGGGATCATCGGTTCCAGCCCCAAGATGCTTGCCCTTTATGAGCTGATGGAGAAGGTGGCTGGGATCTCAAGCACTGTCCTCATTACCGGGGAGAGCGGAACCGGAAAAGAGCTTGTGGCACGGGCCATTCATTATAATGGCCCTCGGGCTGATAGACCATTTGTGGCCATAAATTGCGGGGCTATTCCCGAACAGCTTCTGGAAAGCGAACTCTTCGGCCACGTTAAGGGCTCCTTTACAGGAGCGGTGTCTAACAAGGCAGGCCTCTTCGAGGTGGCTAATGGTGGTACCTTATTTCTCGACGAGGTGGCCGAGACTAGTCCTGCCATTCAGGTAAAACTCCTCCGGGTCCTCCAAGACAGGGTCTTCCGCCGGGTGGGGGGGACGGAGGACATCAAGGTGGACGTGCGCTTGGTCGCCGCTACCAATAAGGACCTGAAAGAGGCCATCCAGGAGGGACGCTTCAGGGAGGACCTTTACTACCGCCTCAACGTCATTCCCCTCCACCTCCCCTCCCTCCGGGAGCGCCGTGAGGACATCCCCGCCTTGGTCCTTCACTTCCTCAAAAAGTATGGAGAGGAAAACCATCGAGAGGGGATGGGCATCTCCCCCGAGGCCGTGGAAACCCTGGAGAGATACCCCTGGCCTGGTAACGTCCGAGAACTGGAGAATGTCATTGAGAGGGCGGTGGCTCTGGAGTCTTTGGATATCTTGACCCCAAATAGCCTGCCTGAGGAACTGCGCCGGGCGGGTGCAGAGGCCCCAGAGGCCCAGAAGATGGAACTCCCTCCCGAGGGGGTAGACCTGGAGGATGTGGTAGCCAGCCTGGAGAGGGATCTGATTCTATCCGCCCTTGAGAGGGCGAGCTGGGTCCAGACCCGGGCAGCCCAGATGCTCGGCATCAATTTCCGGTCCTTCCGCTATCGGCTGAAGAAGCACGGAATAGATGGGAAGACAATTAAGGAGTCAAAGAGGGAAGGCCGGGAAAATGGGTGAAAGAAGATCAGGCAGTAGATAGGTATTTGCGGGAAGAGCTGATGGATCAACGGGAGAAGAATCGGGCCAGATGGCCTCCGCTCTTTCAGGAAAATTAAGAGTCCTTATATTTGCGTGCCTCGCGGGCCTCTTGATCTACTTTCCTTTAGCCGATGGTGGCCGCACCATTGAAGCTAGGACAATCCTGGCGGCGATGGTGGCCCTCCTCTTCTTGGCATGTCTCATAAAGGAACCCCAAAGGCTTTATCTAAACCGTCCCGCCCTCCCCTGGATCCTTTCCTCTGGCCTGGTATTCCTTTTCACCTCTTGGAAGTCTGCCTATTTTGACCTGAGCCTGAAGGAAGCCCTCTTACTCCTCAGTTATTTTCTGGCTGCTTACCTGTGCTACGCCCTCACTTCAGAGGAAGGGGGGAGGGATTTTCTTCTTCTGGCTTTGATAGTCAGCGGCCTGGTAGTCGCCGCCATTGCCTTTCATCAATACCTAACCGCCCGGCCAGGCTCTGTTGCTTCCTCGGCCTTGATGGGGACTTTTCACTATCAGAATGGCCTGGCAGGATTCCTATTGCTGGTAATCTTCCCCCTTCTGGGTTTCCTCATCCATAGTGATAGGACCATTAAATCCTGGTTCTACGGAGCAACTGGTGCCTTTTTGGTAACGGCCCTCCTCTTGACCCGTTCCCGCGGTTCGCTAATATCCTTTGCCCTGGGTCTTTCCTTCTGGATGATTTGGGAGAGGGAAGTCCTCTGGCGGCGGCGCCTAAGGGTGGCAGGGGTGGCCGCTGCAATACTGGTCCTCTTTACCCTGGCTTCCCCTAATAAAGGGACCTGGTTCAACCCCTCTCGGTTGGCCTCCGTGGCAACGGCCGTTTCCGCCCAAACCCCTGATACCTCCTTTCGCTGGAGACAGCATATCTATGCCTGGACATGGGATATCATCCGCAATCATCCACTGCTCGGGACCGGGCCAGGGACCTTTCCCCTCGTCCTGGGCCGTTATCAAAAGATCCCCTATGTAAGCGGCCTCTATGCCCACAGCCATTATCTCCAGACCGCAGCGGAAATGGGATTGGTGGGCTTAGTCCTCCTCCTTTCCCTTTTGGGTTATCTCTTCTGGCAGGGGATTAAAGCCATACGTTCAACGTTCACGGTTCACGGTTCACGGTTCACGGTTTCTAGAGCGGGTCAGGAGAGGGGGAAGGCCATAGGGCTATTCTCTGGTCTCCTGGCATCGACCTTCCATGTCGGCATAGACTTCGATTGGAGCTACCCTGCCATTGCCTTCGTCTTTTTCATAGAGGGAGCCCTCCTTCTAAGATATGGGGCTAGACCTTCCCCTGCCCTCAATAGTTTTGGCCCCGAGCTCGAGCCCTCCCGCTCCTTCAAGGCCCTTTGCCTATTCCTCTGCCTTTTCCTCCTCTTAGCCACCTTTGCCCGGTTTTACTCCGAGTCCCTCCTTTATTGGGGCAGGTGGGACCTGGAAAGGGGGAACTCGAAGGAAGCAAAAAGGGAGCTGGAGTGGGCCGTCCGCCTCAATCCATTGAGGTCCTCCGCCCGTTACTGGCTTGCCTTTTCCTATGCAAAGACGGGTGAGGTAGAAAAAGCAAAACTCCAGATCCAAAAGGACCTTCGCCTAAACCCCATAGATGGCACTGCCCATAATGGGGCGGGGAAGGTATACTGGTCCCTTGGAGACCTGAGGTCTGCCGAGCAAGAGCTTTTAGAGGCGGTGAAACTCAACCCCTATTCCCGCCTTTCTTTTTACGCCGATCTGGCGGATTTTTATATTAGCCAGCATCAGGATGGGAAGGCCCTGGACTGGATGGAGAAGGCCTCTTCCATCTTTAATCCCGGCCTGGTCAAAGACCCTGAAGTCCGCCGGCTGATGCCGGGAGACCGCTATGCCTTGGGGATGCTATTTTCGAGGATGGCCCTATTATATCGGGATAGGGGGAGGCCCGAGGAGGCGGAAAAGGCTAGGGCAATAGCCCTTGAACTTTCCAGGCCTGAAACCTCGGAGATTTCCCCTCAAGGCTTCAGGGAGGAATACGCCTCACCAGAAGCCACCCTTATCACATTCTGGAAGGCACGGATTAAGGGGGACCGGGAAATGGTAAGGGCGAGCCTGGCAAAAGGGCAAAGGGGGGAAATAAACCCGGATCTGGTCGCGCCCTCGCCGCCCACCGTGGAGGCCTTAGAGGTCTCGCGAATTTTAAGCCTGGCTGCAACAGAAAGGGAGGCCATTATAGAGTACGAGCTTACGCTATTCCTTAAGGGCGGGCTAGTTCGCCAGACGATCAATAAAGCTACCTTCACAGCCGAAAAGGACGGCTGGCGACTAACACTGGACTGACAATTGTTGTCATATTTTGGCTAAATTATGTCAAAAATTGTCATTATC
>JACRGL010000194.1 GCA_016212365.1 Candidatus Methylomirabilota bacterium
GCAGAGGGGGTAGTCCGGGGCCATGTAGAGGACGCGGTCGTAGGAGAAGAGGGACCTTCCCTCTAGCGCTAGTCTGTGCTCCACCCTGTCCCTATCGAGTTCAATGGGAATGTTGCAGTTCCTGGACAGGCTGAAGAGGGCTGGGAAGAGGAATGAGTCGCCCCCTGAGGTGAGAACCACATCAGGGTCGTTCTCCCTTATGAGCCTGTTCAGGTGGGTGATGGCCTCCTGGGGAGAGGCCTGCTCAAAGGAGAGGCCGTAGCCGTCCATCCTGACCTGGAGGGAGAGGAGCCTAAAACCCCTGCCAGAGCCGGTAAGCTCCATGATTCGTAGAGGAGGAAGCCTGTATTCAAGGTCCCAGGGGGAGTCCAGGGGGACAATTTTTCGGAGGATTCCCTCATCATCCCACTCCATATCGCAGAGGGCAAGGGGGAACAGGTCCCTCTCATAGAAGTAGTGCTGGCCTGGGTGGAGGTCGCAGTTGTAAAAGTGGACCTTCGGGTAGCGCCGCCCCAGCCATTTGAGATACGAGGAAAAGCGCTCCATGTCATCTACGCCCACCTGGAGGACCTCTACTGGCTCTCCTGTCCAGAAGTCCTTCTTTTTTATCCATCCTTGAGGGGTGGCGAGTCCGCTCTTATTGAGGTCCCTGAGGAGGGGCCCAAGTTCTTGAGGTTTTGCCTGGACATAGAAAGGGGGTTTAAAAGGGTCAAGGAGCCTTAGTCTCCGGCCATCCTCGGAGATGACCCAGACTACCATCGCCCCTCTTGCTGGGTAGACATCAAAGAGCCAGCCTTTTGCCCTTTCAGCGGCCTTCGGCCTGTAGCTCATGGCTTGCATCTGGTTTAGTCTCTAGAGGGGACGCTTCGGGACTCTCCCTTGGACGGGAAGAGATTTCCCTCTCCAGGGCCTCTATCCGTCTATCGAGGCGGCTCACGGCCTTGTAAAGCTCTAGTAGCATGGACATGAAGATTGGTTCCATGGCTGAGACCCGGGATGCATAGGCCGCCTCGGCCACGTGGAGCTTTGCCTTTCCAAAAAGGGAGTCGAAGGCCTCCCGATCTTCCCTCCTCAATGCCCTTCTATATTTGGCCCAGCCCTCGTATTCCTGCTGGACGACCTGGCTGAAAGGGAGTATTGTCCTGCCCATAATAATCACCTCCAACGGATGATATCAGAAAGGCCCTCTTCAGGCACGGTGATGCGCTTTCTCTCAAGGTCCACTGGCTTTTCCAGACTGACCTCTAGCCCACCCTCCCCTTTCTCGATTCTTGCCACCACTTCGGCGGCCTTTATCAGGGGGACAAGGAGGGGCCTACGCCTTGGGCCCGGGTAGGAGTCGTCGTGGGTTACGAGGAGGGGGAGGCCCTGGTGGGCCAGGCCCCTGAGCCTTGAAATGATTTCAAGGAATATCCTTTTTGCCTCCCCGAAGGGGACGGCCTCGTCGAAGAAGAGGGTAGGAAGGCCTGAGACCAGGAGAAAGTCCACGGGCCTCCTGGAGAGTTCCTCTCCCAGGTCTTCTAGAATCAGGGTCTCAAGTTGGTGGCAGGTGAAGGCCCTTGAGACAAAGACCCTGGAGAGGGGCCCTCTTGGGCTTTTACCAGCCCTCTGGGCGAGGCGGCTTAAGAGGTAAGGGTCAAAGGCGTTGGCAGCGTCTATATAGATGGCACGGAGCCCTTTGATGAGGAGGCAGCCAGCCAGGTAGAGGGCAAGGTCATGGACGGCCTGGGGGCCGATGAGGAGGGCATAGCTCCCCTGGGGCCTGGGGGCGAGGAGAAGGGTGAGGGCCTCGAGCTCCATTTGGGGCCTCTGAAGATCTGGCCTTTCCTTTCCTATGAGAAGAGATACCCGCTTCTTCATGGCAAAAATACTTCCCCTCACCTTTCTCCTCTCCCCTGTGGGGAGAGGAATGGGAGAGGGGTGCGTTTATATTAGAGCCTCCTGAAGACCCCGATTACCTTCCCCAAGACCTGGAGGCCCTCGTCGCCCTCCCTGAGCACTAGTGGTTCCATAGATGGATTCTCCGGCTTTAGGAGGACGTGTTCCCCTTCCCTGTAGAGGCGCTTTACTGTGGCCTCCTCCCCTATCAGAGCCACCACAATATCGCCATTCTCTGCGGATGGTTGACGCCTCACCAGGGCGTAGTCCCCATCCAGGATGTGGGCCCCTATCATGCTCTCCCCTTTCACCCTGAGCAGGAAGGCCTCCCCTTTTACCCAATCCGACGGGAGGGGGAAGGTCCCCTCAACATTCTCTGATGCAAGGAGGGGGCCCCCGGCAGCCACACGGCCCAGGATAGGCACTTCTATAAACTCTTCGCGGGGGGGTTCTTGATGGTCCTTCAAGACCAGGGCCCTTGCCCCTGAGGACCTTCGCTCAATATAGCCCTTCCTCTCCAGGGCCCTCAGGTGGTCAAATACCGCCCGGGGCTGTAGGCCAAAGTGTTTCCCTATATCCCTGACGGTGGGGGGGTATCCGTGCTCTCGAATGAACCCCCTTATGAACTCAAGGACCTCCTTTTGGCGGAGAGTCAGTCCTTTTGCCATACTTATTTTCCCTTTATTCCTGTTTGGGAGCTATTACAGCAAGGGTGATTATTGCCTGTTTGGCAAAGGTCTTGAGTGTCTCTTCCCGGAAGTTTGGATTCTCCGCCATCATTTTCTAAGCCTTGCCTTCAGGATGGGGAGGTCCAGCCTTTCTATATTGTAGGATGGGAATCTATTCTCTGGGTCCTTGAGGATTCCTTCCACGTATTCCATGCTCACCGAGGAGTGGGATCTGACAATTCGGTAGAGGATCGGGCCAAGGAGGCCATATCTCCCCCTTAGATAAAGGACCATCTCCTGGGTGGCGTCCCTCAGGACATCGTAGATCCATGCCTCCCTTCCCCCTTTCAGGACCCTGTGTATCTCGTTTATGACCTGGATGGGCCTTGTCCAGTGGTGGAGGCTCGCTGTGCTGATGACGAGGTCTATAGACTCAGGGGCTATGGATGTCTCTGCCCCATCCTCTACAAGGAGCTCTATCTGGTTCGAGAGATGGGCATTTTCCACGTTCCTACAGGCGATCTTTATCATATCTTCTGATATGTCAACACCGATGACCTTAACTGATGGAAGCCTCTCTGCTATCTTTATCGGTAGATACCCCGGCCCTGTGCCCACGTCCAGGACCCTCCCTGAGTTCAGGGTGCCTGCCACCTCGGAGACGACAAGCTCATAAAAGTCCCTTACAGCAGGGCTCACCCTGGTAATCCAGGCATAATAGCGGGCACCCAGGGATTTGATCCCGCCCCTCTTTACCCATCCTCCCATTGTATATCCCCCTGGAGGTCCATTCAATTTATACTAAACAAATGTTTTATAGTCAAGAGAAAAATTATTGGAAGTTTCCTGAGCTTTTATACCAACTCGATGCTTACCAGTGGTATGCAGTCAGACCTGAGATAGGAGAGATTATGAAAAGGGAAGGAAAAGAAGGGAAGAGATAGGGCTATCTATCTTGCGCATATAGAGTTTATCCTGACCCCATTTCTGGGGACTCGTGGTACTTTTCATACTCAGGGAGGGGGACTGTGCCTTTAAGGACGGAGGCTGCCTCCTTCCAGTTTTCCTTGATAAAGAGCCCGAAATAGATATGCCCTATCCATAATGCAAGAAGGGTAGCGGTAAAGAGGTCGTGGAGGATACGGTTTATGAAGGTAAATTCCCACCCCAGGCCTAAGAGTCGCAATGGAAAAAGGAAACGGAGGGGCTTCCAGATCACAATACCGGTGAGGAACAGGGCCAGGAGATTCAGGGCGATGGCCCAGTGGTAGAGGATCTGGCCTGGATTGAATTTACTGTATTTTGGGTATTCCCTGGTAAGGCCAAAGAAGTTCTTTAATATAAGTCCCAGTCTTCGCCGCTCGTCTTTTCCAAACCACATATTGGAAAAGCGGTCCAGAACAAAGCTATCGTATACAATGTGGAAGATTATCAATAAGAGCAGGAAGGCCACTGTGTAAACATGGATAGAAAACCAAGTGACTGTTCGGATATTCAGGAAGGAAAAATAACCAGGGCTATAAATGGCAAGGCCTGTTATGGTAAGGGTCAATACACTCAATGCGTTGGCCCAGTGAAAGAGCCTCTGGGGAACAGTGTATCTGTATACTAGCTCTTCGGCCTTTTCATCACTGGAATGTAATGGCCCATTTTTATTCTGAGAATCGGCAAAAACGGGACCTCCGAGGGCCCTTCTAGCCGCATGGATAATACAGAAGAGGA
The DNA here is from genome assembly GCA_016212365.1 of Candidatus Methylomirabilota bacterium. GTDB lineage: Bacteria > Methylomirabilota > Methylomirabilia > Methylomirabilales > JACRGL01 > JACRGL01. Next base: position 4,269 of record JACRGL010000194.1, read on the forward strand.
AGGCCAATCCTATTGTATAAAGGAATACAGCCCCCTTCAGGCGGTAGAGGGTGTATCCAGCCATATCTATCAGGGGGAGGGAAAAGGGCTCTGTCATCCCTTCTTAATCCCTTTTTCTTTCGGCAGGGCTCCACCTCGCTCCAGTTCGTCAGCTACATCCTTGAGGCCCAGTCCCTCAAGGCGTCTCCTCGTTGGAATCCCTGTGGCTATATCCCAGCCCCTGAGCCGGTAGTAATCCCCTTTTGCCCTCTCCAGCTCTTCCCTCTTGTAACGGCGGCCAGCGGCATCCGTAGCCTGGTAGTAGATATTGCGAAATCTATCATCCGCCCGGGTGCGCCCATCCCTGCAGGCAATGGCCCTCTCCAAGGTTACCAGCATATCCCCCCTCTCATAGGACTCCGCCTCATCCATCTCCTCCCCTGTTACGGCCGAATAGAGCCTGCTTTCAATAGAGGTATCCCCTACATGGTCTTTGAAATTGGCGTTGAATACATAAGGGAAGGCCACATCGCATACGATATAACTGTCCTTCAGGATTCCCCGCTCGTGGTATCTCTTCACTATCCTTCCCGCCCATTCCCAGTTGAGGCCCTTCCCATCAGGCATAAAAAATTCCGCGGCCTTCTCTGAGCCATAGGCGTGCTTCATGACCGGTCTCAGGATGGGGATGAGTTTATCCGGAACGGCCGAGAGGGGGTCCTGACCGATGGTCCGGGCAGCCCCCCAGAGCATGGACATGACCTCATGGGATACATTGGCATCCCTGTTGTCCAGGACCCAGAGGAGGCCTAAAAATGGAAGGGCGTATCCTGTGGGAAAGCCCCCCAGATAGACCCAGTGCTCCCGGTAGCCCCCAAATTTTCCCGCCCTGGGGTAATACCTCTCCATCAGCTCCTCTGCCCTCCCGCCTAATTCCATGGCTGCTCGCTGGCACCCTTCGGCCAGGAGGTCCCCAAAGCCCTCCCTGTATGCTATCATCCGGAGGAGCTGGGTAATAAACCGCTTGCTCCCTATCTCCTTTAATGGAAGACCAGTCCTCTCCTCTGTCAGGACCCCTTCCCTGAAGCAGTCACTGAGCCATGGGAGGATGCCCGTCATCTCGTAGGCATTGATCCCGTAGAGGTCCCCCAATTTTGCTGCATACCAGGTCACTTTGCTATAGCCCTTCTCAGGCTCGTAGGCCATAGATTCCAGATACATGGTGGATTGGACACAGAATGCAACGCCGCTCGGGATGTCAGGGCCCCTCACCCGGGACCGGCAGGCGATAGGACAGGCAAAACAACCATCAGGCACCCTTGTATAACCGGAGGCAGGGTCCATACACAAGTCCCAGAGTTCTCCTGGTGCGCCGGTAAGTCCCCCCCTTTCGTCACCCCCCCATATGTTGAACTTAAAGCCCGGCTCTTCCGGCTTTAAAGGGTCTCCATGGGCCGCCTTCCGGCTGAAGAGGTTCTGGCAATAGTTGGTGACCTTCATGAGCTCTTTTGGCCTGGCTACCCGGACATAGCCTGTTCCATGAACGGCTATGGCCTTCAGGTTCTTGGAGCCCATAACTCCACCAAAGCCGCACTGGCCCGAGGCGTCCCCTGAATCTGTGAGAATGCAGGCGATGCGGCTCCTGTTCTCCCCTGCCCTACCAATGACCATGACCCGGGTCCCTGTTCCATGGGTGGACCATATCACCCTCTGGGCCTGGTATGTGTCCAGGCCCCATAGATGAGTAGCATCCAGGATCTCTGCCCCCCCATTATGGATAAATAAATATACGGGCCTTCGGGCCTTACCATGGATTATGAGGGCATCGTAGCCTGCCCATTTGAGCTCGGGGGCCCAGTGCCCTCCAACCCCTGACCTGCAATAGGACTCTACAGGGGCAGTCTGGGGGGCCTTTCCCATGACCATGAATCTCCCTGAGGTAGGGGCCGTGGTGCCCTGGAGGGGGCCTGTGGCAAATATAAGGCGGTTCTCGGGATCAAAGGCCCCCACCTCTGGGGGGACCTCTTCCCAGTATATCCTCGCCCCTAAACCCCTCCCCCCTAGAAACCTGGGCACATATTCCCTGGTAGGGGTTTCTGAGATAGCCCCTTCGGTCAGGTCCACCCTCAGGACCTTTCCCACCCAGCCATGCATGCCCTTCACCTTATATATCCTTGACGACAGGATAGCCTGTCCTGACCCCTTTAGGGGACCTCTCTACCCGTAGGGCCCCAAGGGGACAGTATTTAACGCATTGAGGGTCCCCGAAGCAGAGGTGGCACTTAATACAGA
>JACRGL010000195.1 GCA_016212365.1 Candidatus Methylomirabilota bacterium
CAGTGAGCCAGTCGGCCAGTGAGCCAGTCGGCCAGTGAGCCAGTCGGCCAGTGAGCCAGTCGGCCAGTGAGCCAGTTCCATGAACTAATCAAACGCATTAAATACTTTTACATCGTCATTGCGAGCGATAGCGAAGCAATCTCTGATCGTTGGGATTGCGGAGCCTGGCAATGACACTTTCTCTCTATGTTTGCTTCCCCTGGCCCCATTGCCTTCCAGCTAGGTCCTTTAGCTATAAGGTGGTATGGACTCCTTATAGCGGTCGCGGTGCTAATTGGGACCTCCCTTGCCTACCGGGAGGCACGGCGGAGGGGGGAAGACCCCGAACAGCTCCTAGATCTCCTCACCATCGCGTTAGTTGCGGCTCTGGTGGGGTCCCGCCTCTATTACGTGGCCTTTAACTGGAGTTACTATAGCCGTAATCTTTGGAAGATCCCGGCGGTGTGGGAGGGGGGGCTGGCCATCCACGGGGGGATCCTGGGGGGCGTGCTGGCTGGGGGGCTATACGCTCGGAGGAAAAGCCTCTCCGTGGCCAAGCACCTGGACATGGTGGCCCCCAGCCTGGCTTTAGGCCAGGCCATCGGCCGCTGGGGGAACTTCTTCAATCAGGAGGCCTTCGGCACCCCCACTGATCTACCCTGGAAGCTCTACATTGAGCCCTACTATAGGCCTCCTCATCTGGCCAACTACCAGTATTTCCACCCCACCTTCCTCTACGAATCTCTCTGGGACTTCTTGATCTTTGTCTTTCTCTACCTTGGCCTGCGTAAGCCTATGGAAGGCCGTCCCGGGGCCCTGTTTTTGTGCTACCTTGGGCTATATTCCCTGGGGCGCTATTTCACCGAGGGCCTGCGGATCGACAGCCTTATGCTGGGCAGTTTCCGGGCCGCCCAGGTGGTTAGCCTTATCCTGCTTATAGCCTCTCTGGTGGGGCTGGCTTTGATTTATCGAAGGCGCGGACGAGATGGACCGGGCTGAGCTGAAGACCATTTCCCTGACCGTCCTCCTCTGTATGGTCTGGGGCTCTACCTTTCCCCCAATAAAGATCCTGATGAATGCGCTTCCCCCCTTTACCGTGGCCGGATCCAGGTTCCTCCTGGCCTCCCTCTTTCTCCTACCCATCATCTATTGGCGAGGCCTCGAATTCCCGCGACATCGGGAGGAGATCTTTAGTATTCTGGGCTTCGGCCTTCTCCAGACCACCCTTATGTACGCTATCTTCTTTTGGGGGGTTCAGTATACCAGCGCCGGGCGGGCGGCCATCCTGCTCAACACCCACCCCTTCCTGGTGGCCACCTTGGCCCACTTTTATCTCCCTGATGACAGGATCTCCTGGACAAAGGTCCTCGGGCTCGTCCTGGGTCTGGCCGGAATGGTCTTTGTTGCCTGGGATCGCCTGAAGGGTGGGGTTGAGGGCTCGCTCATCGGGGACCTGGCCATGGTGGCCTCCGCCGCTTGCTGGGCCGTTTCCACTGTCCTGGGGAAAAAGATCTCGGAAAAGGTTGACGTCCTCATCCTGACCACCGGGCAGATGCTCTCCGGCTCCTTCCTCCTCCTCGCTTTAGGATTTCTATTGGAGAGGGATCGGCCTTTTCAGGTTTCAGTAGTGGTGATCGTTTCCTTTGCCTACCTGGTGCTCCTCTCCACCTCCTTTGCCTTCTTTCTGTGGTTCTACCTTTTGGAAAAGAATGCGGCAAGCAAACTATCGGCCTTCCTGTTCCTGATCCCTATCTTCGGGGTCTTGTCGAGCCACCTGGTGTTAGGGGAAAGGATCACGGTGAACCTGGTCTGGGGCGTCCTTTTGGTGGGGGCGGGGATCGTCCTGGTGAATAGGGCCGGGGGTGGCGCTATCCTGAATCGAGCAGTCCCACCAGAGTAGCGCCGGAGCTTGCCCCGTTAGAAAGACAATCTCTAACGGGGCTTGTCCCCTGAAAAGACGTCCCAGGCAAGCTGGGACGCTACATAGAGAGACGCCCAGGCAAGCTGGGACGCTACATAGAGAGAATCTATGACTCAAGGGGAACGCCGTCTAATTTGCCTCATGGGCCTCTCCCATGCCCTGGTCCACTCCTATATGCTCATCTTCCCGGTGGTCCTCCTCCTGATCATAAAGGAGTTCTCCATTGGCTACTTCCTGGCGGGGTTAGTAGGGACCATCTCTGGCTTTGCCTTTGGGTTAGGGGCCCTCCCGGCAGGAATCTTCGCTGATAGGGTCGGTGCCAAGCGGCTCATTGTGGTTTACCTTGCTGGGGCCTCCCTCTCCTCTATCCTGGTAGGCCTTTCTACATCCTTTTTCTTCTTCGCTATGGGGCTGGGTACATTAGGGCTCTTTTGCAGCTTCTTTCACCCTTCAGGCTATGCCCTGGTTTCCTCCGGGACCAGAGAGATGGGCCGAGCCTTCGGCTACGTTGGGGCAGCAGGGAACATCGGGTTAGCCCTCGCCCCGTTATTAGTGGGTTATCTGGCTTCCCATTTGGGTTGGAGGATGGCCTTCGCCCTTTTCTCTATCCCTGGCTTCCTCCTTGTCTCCCTGGTCTTCCTCCTCAGGACCGGGGTGTCAACTGCGCGCCCGGTGGTATCTTCAAGGGCGAACCCTTTTACCAGTTCCGCCTCAGGCGGACCCTTTCTCACTTTGCCCTTACTTTTGCTTTGTTTTGCCTATGCCATGAATGGCCTTACCTTTCAGGGGGCGATGACCTTCCTCCCTACATACCTCTCTCAAGGAGTCCGGCAAGGCGTCATCCAGGGAGATGCCGTAACCTTAGGGGGGACCCTGGCTAGCATGGCCCTCATGGTAGGGGTCTTTGGGCAATACATGGGGGGACGCCTTGGACAGGGCCCTCAAGTGGAACGGTCTCTCCTAACCATAAACGCGTCATGCGTCCCCTTTCTAATCCTCATGGGATTCAAACGGGACTATTTCCTCCTGCTGGCCGCTTTTGGTTTCGCTTTCTTCCACTTTGCCAATCACCCTCTCCTCAACGTTATCTTAGCCAAGAACACTTCGGCACGACTGCGGGGGCTGGGCTATGGGCTGGCCTTCTTCCTCTCTTTTGGTGTGGGTTCTTTCTCAGCTACCCTCTCTGGCTATATTGCCGAGCGCCTGGGGCTCAATGCCGTCTTCTTTGCTATGGCGGCCGTTACCTTCTTGCAGGCCCTGTCTGTCCTTTTTCTATGGAAACTGGGGCCGCGGTCTTGACCCTGTTAAGATATGAGATTTTTGAGGAGTTTCCCCAAAATTTTAATGTGAATAGCTGTAAGTTATTGAAATGAAAAGATTGATAATTCATTCCCTGTTTCTACAATCCCCCTCACCTTAATCCTCTCCCCCTTCAAGGGGGAGAGGGAGGGGTGAGGAGGTGTTTTCAATGAAAAATGGGGAAAGTCCTGGAGATTTTTCCTTGACGGATGCAGATTTTTGTGATAAAAACTCAATCCATAACAGTGTCTTAGGAGGATTGTTGAAAAATCCCCCTCACCCTACAATCGCCCCCCACCTTTTTCCTCCCCCACCTGTGGGGGGAGGACAGGAGGGGGGGGAGAGGGGCAGGAACATATCAGAATTTCTTGCGTTCGTATTAGAAAGGGGTGAAGATAGATAGGGACCTGGTTGGCCATAGGGAAACTTGCTCCTGGGTATTTCGACTTGGAATGCATCGAGAGGCAGCCTTCGATTTAATCGAGATTTAACTCCTTTTTATTCGTAGTCCTCATCTCAGTCAGTTCTAAACGGTCAATCCTCGACATGGTGCCCGGTGCAGAGCCAGGGCACCATTTTTATTTTTAAAATGGGCGGACAGCCTAAGATACGATTCGGGACTGATGGGTGGAGGGGTGTTATCGGTGAGGATTTTACCTTCTCCCGGGTAAGGCTGCTTGCCCAGGCCATCGCCAACTACCTCAGTCTCCAGTCTCCAGTCTCCAGTCTCCAGTCTGTCGTGGTTGGCTATGACACGCGTCATCTCTCAAAGGAATTTGCCGGGGCTGTTGCCAGGGTCCTTGCCCGGAATGGTATTTCCGTCTTTCTATCTAATTCTTTTGCCCCCACCCCGGCCTTCTCCTATGCGGTGGTCGAAAAGAAGGCGATGGGGGCAGTAATCATCACTGCCAGCCATAATCCCCCTCAGTATAATGGTCTGAAGTTCAAATCGAGCTCCGGGGGTTCTGCTACTTTTGAGGTCACCTCAGCCATTGAAGATGAATTAAACAGTCTTCAGTCTCCAGTCTCCAGTCTCCAGTCTCCAACCATGAACCGTCAACCGTCAGCCGTCAACCGTCAGCCGCAAACCATTCACCATTCACCATTCACCATTCACGAATTTGATCCAAAGCCTGCCTA
>JACRGL010000024.1 GCA_016212365.1 Candidatus Methylomirabilota bacterium
ATAACGTCTTCCGGCGTAGCCTGAGAGAGGGCATAAGCTAATGCCTCAGGGACCCTTTCCTGGATGACAACCCGGGGGCAATGTCTTTGTGCGATTAAATATAGTTTCTCAGGCTCCACTGCCCTCGGAGTATCAGGCCGGGTAAGGACGACCTGATAGGCCAGGGGACCCAACTCGGCCAGCATCCCTTTCCAGTCCTTGTCGCCAAGGACCCCGAAAACTAACAATAACCGACATCCACCTAGTATCTCCTCAAGAAAGGCCCGTAGGCACTTGGCCCCGGCTGGATTATGGGCACCATCTAAAAGGACCAGTGGGCGGTGACGCAGAACCTGAAGGCGGCCCGGCCACTCGGCCCTGCTGAGCCCAGAGGAAATGGTCTCGGAATCCAGTTTCACCCCTTGCCTCCGGAGGACCTCTGACAAGGCGACGGCGACTGCGGCATTGGCCACCTGGTGTTCCCCTAAGAGGCGGATCTTTAAATCATGGTGCTCCCCTAGCTCTCCAAAGAAATTGAAAGTTTGGCCATCCAGGCCGAAGCTCTCCCTTTTCCATGCAAAATCCCGGCCCGCCTTATAGACCTGGGCCCCGAGTTCGCTGGCCACGCGGGCTACTACCTCCCAAGCCGCAGGATCTTCGACTGCTGTCACCAAAGACCCTTTTTCTCTTATAATCCCTGCCTTCTCGAAGGCTATCTTGGGCAAGGCCCCCCCCAGATAATCCTGGTGCTCCAGGGAAACATTGGTTATGGCCGAGGCCAGGGGATAAAGGACATTGGTGGCATCGAAGCGGCCCCCCAGGCCTACCTCCACCACCGCCAGGTCCACCCCTTCCCGGCTAAAGTAGGTGAAGGCTATGGCAGTAGCCCCCTCGAAATACGTAGGATGATCAATGTCTGAGGTCTGAGGTCTGATGTCTAATGTCTGATGGCCTGTGGCTGATGGCTGAGGACTGAGGACTGAGGACTGAGGACTGATAGCTGATGTCTGTCCCTGGCGCTGGTCAATAATTGACCGCATCTCATTTAATAGCTCCACTGCCTTATCCTCGGGGATGGGATGGCCGTTTATTTGGATGCGCTCCCGGAAGTCGATAAGGTGGGGAGAGGTATAGAGGCCCACTTTATAGCCCCCGGCCCGGAGGATGGAACTTAAGAAGGCCGCAGTAGAGCCTTTACCATTGGTGCCACCAATAAGGATGGAAGGAAATTGGAGATGGGGATTTCCCAGGGCCTGGAGGAGATAGGTTATTCGCTCCAGGCCCAGCCGGATGCCGAATCTTTGGAAGGAATCGAGATAATGGAGGGCCTGTTCATAAGTCATGGAATTAAATAGCCTCCAGCCATCAGCCTTTAGCCATTAGCCCGGGCTAAAGGCTAGAAGCTAAAGGCTAGAAGCTAAAGGCTAACAGCCCTCTCCTTCTCGGGAGCAAAAAATTCGAGGAGCTTAATAAGGACTTCCCGCATCCTCTTGCGGTCTACGATCATATCCACAAAGCCATGCTCCAGCAAAAACTCCGCCCGCTGGAATCCAGGGGGGAGCTCCTGCCGGATAGTCTGCTCTATGACCCTGGGACCGGCAAAGCCAATTAAGGCCTTAGGTTCAGAGATAATGATGTCCCCCAGCATGGCAAAGCTGGCGGTCACCCCCCCTGTAGTGGGATCGGTCAGGATGGAGATAAAAGGCTGGCCCACCCGGGCCAGGCGGGCTAAGGCGGCACTGGTATTGGCCATTTGCATTAAGGAGAGGACACCCTCCTGCATGCGGGCCCCACCAGAACATGAGATAGTGATGAGGGGCCAGCGCCGTTTTATGGAGCGCTCGATGGCCCGGGTGATTTTCTCCCCGACCACCGAGGCCATGCTCCCTCCAAGGAAGTAAAACTCTAAGACGCAAATGGAGACAGGGTGGCCTCCAATGGTGGCCTGCCCGCTCAGAAGGGCATCCTCCATTCCAGTGGCCTTCTTAGCTGCTTTTATCCTCTCAGGGTAGGCCTTGGAGTCCACAAATCTCAGGGGATCCAAAGGCCTAAGGTGAGCATCCCACTCCTCGAAGCTGTCTGGGTCAATGATCAGGGTGAGGCGCTCACGGGCACTGATCCGGAAATGATAGTTGCATTTGGGACAGATATTTAGGTTGCGCTCTATCTCCCGCTTGTAGATGATTTCCTTGCAATGGTCGCATTTGATCCAGAGCCCATCGGGCATCTGGATCTTGGTCTCCTTGATGCTGACCGTCTTTTCCTTTCGAAACCAGGGCATTGGTGCCCCCCTTTTTAAGGCTATGAGTGGTATCCTATACTATAACCCCTCGACCCTGTCAAGCTTCAAATCTTTGGCCGTAAAGCTTTCAATCTTTGGGGCTTGAAAAGGTCCTGTCTTTGGTGTAAATTGTGCCCTGGTTTTTAAGATTCCATCTATTTTACAGTGAAGAACCCAATATGGATACCCTTCCGGGGATTTTCATAACTTCTTTTATTATCGGCCTATCTGGAGCCATGATGCCGGGCCCGGTGCTTACTGTCACCATCGGGGAGGTGGCCCGGAGGGGCTTCCTGGCCGGGCCCTTGATAGTCCTGGGCCATGGAGTCCTGGAGGTCTCCCTGGTGGTAGCCATTGTCCTGGGTTTTGGCCGAATCTTGGTCCTCGACTCTGTGGTGGGGGCTATAGGCCTGGTCGGAGGCCTTGTCCTCCTCTTGATGGGCGGGGGGATGCTCAAAAGTGTGAAGGGGCTTACCCTTTCCTTAGAGGACAAAGGGGGAGGGAAGGGGAATCACCCTGTAGTGGCTGGCATCCTAACGAGCCTTTCAAACCCTTACTGGACCATCTGGTGGGCCACCATCGGCCTTAGCTACATCGCCCTCTCCCAGAAGATGGGGTTTTTGGGCTTGGTTTCTTTCTACGTAGGCCATATCCTTTCTGACCTGGGCTGGTATGGCTTGGTGGCAGCCGCCCTCAGCAGCGGCCGGAGGCTGATGACGGACTCCGTTTACCGGGGACTCATTGCCTTCTGTGGCTTGCTCCTTCTAGGCTTCGGTCTCTACTTCGGCTATTCAGGGCTGAAATACCTTTTATGACCAGAATCGAGACTCAGAACTAAAAATCATAAAGGGAGAGTTTAACCCGAATAATGCGTGAATGTGGCAATCCATTGATTTTTATGTAGATGCTCGATTCATCGAGCCTCCCAGATAGAGAACCGAGACAGTGACAGAGAAAAATCTCTGTCTCAAATCTCTGTCTCTATCTGATTCGGCCTGATAAATCAGGCAACTACACCATTGGTGCATTATTCGGGTTTAATAATAAGGCTTTATAGTCTGAAACACGGGTAATCTTAGCAGGTGAAAATCTTGAATATTTTCATGCATCAGAGGATCGGCAATGGGTGAGAGACAAAGTCTTTGACATTTTATCAAGTAAAATCTTTATCCTATCCTATAGCCCAAAAACACCAGGTAGCTTTGGAGGCCAAAGGCGAAACCCAGGGGAAATCATGGATTTTCCTATTAAGGGTGTTATCTTTGACCTGGATGGGGTCATAGTAAAACAGAAGCTCGACTTTGCTGCCATCAAGCAGGATATCTTTGGTGATTCGGAGGGCTTTATCCTTGAGAGGATGGAAAGGCTCTCCGGCCCTGAGAGGGAGCGGGCCGAGGAGATCCTGGAGGGTTACGAGAGGGCAGCGGCCGAGGAGGCCGAGTTGAACGATGGAGTTAAACCCCTCTTCGCCCATCTCGATAAGCGGAAGACCCGCCGGGCAGTGGTTACCAGGAACAGCAGAAAGAGCGTGGCCATCGTCCAGGAAAAGTTCGGCCTGGATCTGGGGGTGGTCATTAGCCGGGGGGATGCGCCGCCCAAACCCTCTCCTGAGCCCATTCTTTTGGCCTGTCGCCGGATGGGGCTTTCTAAGGAGGAATGCATATTCGTGGGGGACTTCGAACTGGACATGCTGGCGGGGAGGAGGGCAGGGGTAAGAACGGTCCTCCTAAGGAACCCGGCCCAGCCTTTTTCTGAGAACGCCGATTTTACCATCGACTCCATATCGAACCTCCTTGATTTCCTCTCCCCTTAGTTCCCCTTTCAGGACAACCCTTTCGTATCTAACCAGAATTGGCTTTTAGGGAAAGGGGTTGACAGGGGGACTCATTGCTGATATGAAACATTGGCCCTCATAGAAGGGAAGGTCGGGCCCCGGGCAAGATCTCCGGACACTTTAATCTACTTTCATGGGAGGAAACGATGCCAGCCAAAACCGAGACTTTGACTGATGCCATCTTTCCCGCCACCACCTTATGGCGTGACGTGGCCCTCATCGCTGCCTTTAGCCTCATGACAGGCCTCGCGGCCCAGGTTAGCATTCCCCTGCCCTTTACCCCGGTGCCCATCACCGGCCAGACCTTCGCTGTCCTGCTGACTGGGGCGCTCCTGGGGTCCAGGCGGGGAGCCTTGAGCATCCTACTCTACCTGGGCGAGGGGGCAGCAGGCCTTCCCGTCTTCGCGGGTGGAACGGGCGGATTTTCCAGGTTTATAGGCCCTACCGGGGGCTATTTGATAGGCTTTGTCGTGGCTGCCTATTTGGTCGGGGCCCTGGCAGAGCGGGGCTGGGATCGCCGTTTCTGGAGGGCAGTGGTCGCCATGCTGGTTGGCGAAGGGGCGATATACCTCTTTGGGCTTTTATGGCTCGCCCGTTTTGTCCCATCGGGCAAGGTCTTTAGCCTGGGGATGCTGCCCTTTCTGCCAGGGGACCTGATCAAGCTCATCCTTGCTGCGACTGCCCTGCCCTCGGCTTGGGCCATATTGCGGAGGCTGGGCCTGGAGAAGTAAGTGCGAGAGGGCTTCGGAAAGACAGCGTGGACCCTTACCGAGCTCTGCACCCTCTTTCGGGAGGAGGCCCAGCGGGTGGGGGCTGTGGTCCAGGAGGCTGGTAACTGGGAGGATGCCTTTCGCTATATTATCGAACTGGCCAAGGCCCGTGGAGTGAGCTTGGTGGCTATCTCCCAGTCCTCCCTCCCCCATTACCAGGAGCTTGTTCAGCGCCTGGCTCAGGAGGGAATCCAGGCGGTCCTTCCTGGAGAAGCGCCGGCTCAGGGGCTCCGCCGGGCCTTGACAGAGGCGGGGATGGGGATCTCTGGTGCGGACCTGGGCATCGCTGAGAGTGGAACTCTGGTGCTGGTTAGGGGAGACGGGCGCGACCGGCTGGTCACCGCCCTGCCCCCCCTTCATGTCGCTCTCTTTAGTGCCCACCAGTTGGTCCACACCCTGGCGGATGCCATGGTTATCCTCAAAGGATGGGGGGATGGTTATCCACCTGCCCACATCTCTCTGATTACAGGCCCTAGCCGAACCGCTGACATAGAGACCGCCCTCGTCATAGGCGTTCATGGCCCTAAGGAGGTTCACATCCTGATTTTGAAGGAACGGGAGGGCAAAGAGGAGGATTGAGGATGAAGGGTCTCCAAGTCGAGATCAAACGCGCCCTCCGGGACCCTCAGCTCCGGGTAGCCATGGAGCGCTTCGTCTCCATTAATACAGCGGCCCGCTCCCAGGCCTATACCGAAGTCGATTTGCAAGAGATCCAGGAGAGGGTGAGGGCCATGAAGGAGAAGGCCCTGGAGAACCTCCCAGAGCTCTTTGCCCGCTTCAAAGAGGAAGCCCGGCGGGCCGGGGCGGCGGTCTTCGAGGCTGCCAGTGCTGAGGATGCCAACCGCTATATCTTGGAGTTGGCCGTTCGCCACGGGGTGAGATTGGCGGTCAAATCCAAGTCAATGGTTAGTGAGGAGACGGGCCTTAACCGGCGCCTGGCCGAGGCCGGAATTAGAGTAGTGGAAACTGACCTGGGGGAGTGGATTGTCCAGCTAGCCGGGGAGCGGCCCTCCCACATGGTGGCCCCGGCCATTCACAAGACCAGGGAGGAGGTAGCCGATCTCTTCTCTCAGGTGACAGGCCAGCCCCTCTCCGGGGCTGAAAGCTCGGAATTGGTGCAGGTGGCCCGAAGGGAGCTGCGTAGGATTTTCCTGGAGGCGGGGATGGGAATCACGGGGGCCAACATTGCCATTGCCGAGAGTGGGACCCTGGTCCTGGTCACCAACGAGGGAAACGGCCGCCTGGTCACCCTGCTGCCCCGCTTGCAGGTAGCCCTGGTGGGATACGAGAAGCTGGTGGGCACCTGGGAGGAGGCAGCGACCATCCTCAGGATCCTGGCCCGGGGGGCCACTGGTCAGAAGATCTCTAGCTATGTATCCCTGATTACTGGGGCAGTCCCAAGCCTCGAAGGCTACCGTCAGCTCCACATCGTATTCCTGGACAATGGCCGCGACCAGATGCGTCAGGATCTCCGCTATAGGGAGGCCCTCTACTGCATCCGCTGTGGGGCCTGCCTGAGCGTTTGCCCCCCTTACCGGTCCGTAGGGGGCCATGTCTACGGCCATATATACGTGGGGGGGATTGGCTCCATCCTCACCGCTTTCTACCACGGGATGGAGGCAGCCGCCCCATCCCTGGATCTCTGTATAGGTTGCCGGGCCTGCGTGGAGGTTTGCCCGGCGGCCATCGACGCCCCTCGCATGATCGTCGATCTTCGGGGGGATAGAGTAGAGCAAGAGGGCCTACCCGCTACCAGGAGATGGATTCTAAGGGATGTGCTCCGTAACCGTGACCGCTTTCACCGGGCACTGATGGCTGCCTCCTGGGCCCAGCTTCCCCTAACCCGCGGGGGTCCTCTCATACGCCACCTCCCCCTCTTCTTTTCCTCCCAGAACAAGTGGCGAAGCCTTCCCGCCATCGCCCTGAGACCGCTGCGCAGGCGTTGGACAGGAGAGAGGGTGCCGGAAGGGGAGGTTCAGGCCCGGGTTGCCTTCTACAGCGGCTGCCTCATTGACTTTGCTTACCCGGAGATGGGGGAGGCGGTGGCCCGGGTCCTTCGGAAGGAAGGACTAGCGGTATCCTTCCCTTTGGGCCAGACCTGCTGCGGGATCCCTGCCCTCTATCTCGGGGACCGGGAGACGGCCTGCGAGCTAGCCCAGCAGAACATCGCCGCCCTTGAGGAAGCGGGAGCCGATTACGTTATCACCGCCTGCCCTACCTGTAGCATGGCCCTCCGCCATGAATTTCACCGCCTCCTTGCTGGGGATCCTGTATGGGAGGCACGGGCCAAGGCCATCGCTGCTAGGGCATACGATTTCTCAGAGTTCTTGGTAAAGGTTTTGGGAAGAGAGGGTTCAGAGAGGGCAAGAGGCCTTGAAGGCAGACGAGGGACATATCATGACCCCTGCCACCTTAAGCGGGGCCTGGGAGTCTATGACGAGCCCCGAGAGCTGCTGGTGGATAAAGGCCTCAAGCTGGTGGAAATGATGGATTCCGACACTTGCTGCGGCTTCGGGGGGTCTTATTCCCTCAGTTATCCCGGTATATCGCGGGATATCCTGGAGCGGAAGCTCAAGAATTTAGAGGCAACAGGTGCGGAGGTTGTGGCCACCGACTGCCCAGGCTGCGTGCTCCAGCTTCGGGGGGGATTGGACAAAAAGGGAAAGTCCATCCAGGTCAGGCATACTGCCGAGATCCTGGCGGAGGGGCTAGGTTAGGAATTTTGCCGCTGCCCCCAAGGCTTCTTTGATCTCCTCCTCGGAAGTCAAGCCTACCGTTAGACCATCTACCTTGTCTTTCAGATAAGGGAAAGCTTCGTCTGGGGACAAGTCCCCAGCGGCCAGGGCCTTCATAGCAATCACTCGCTTCCCTGCTTCTCTGGCCTTTTCTATAGCTTGGAGTGTAGACCCTTGTGTGGGGCGCATGAAGGCCCCTTTTTTGTTTATTGGGGTTAGAATTATCTGGACCTCATGGGCTTCGAGGGTCTTTTCTATGACGATCCCCGGCATATGGACCGAGACCCCGGTTACAATCTTATTGAAGCGCCTCCGGATCTCCTTTAAATGATGGAGGGCACCGGCCAGGTTCTTATCGGTGTAAGAGCCGTGGATGACCAGGCAGGAGGGCTTTAAAAGGGAGAAGGCTTCCACCTCTTCGGAAATGTTCCCCAGGCCGACAGTCCCAAACAGGAAGATCTCGGCATCCGAATCCTCCATTGCCTTCCCTACGGCCTCCAGGATGGGTGGATAGCCAATGGCCTGCACCGCATTACAGCCTGCCTCAACGCATTCTATTATGATCTTGGTTATATTTGCAGGCTGCTCGTAGAAGTGGCGGTAGTAGAAATACGATTTTGGCCCGAACTGGCCTGCCCCGATGAAGGGGGAAGTGCCCAAGAGGAAGCGTGGAAAGGACACCCCCTCCACATCGAAGGTGCCGAATTTATAGACCTCCTCAAAGGACTTCATAAGACCCATCCATAGCCGCCACGCCTTACCTATGGAAGGTCAGGGTCGGCGCTTGAAGAGGGCCTCGAATTTGGCCCTGACCCTTTCTTTATCCTCTATCTGGACTGGTTTTTTCACCGATTCCCGGAATTCAAAGTATTCGCAGAAGTTCCGCTTCTCCTTGTCAGGGACCCATTCGGCCGCAGGCTCCCGGCACTTGTTGTGGGCATTCTCGTCATAAAAGCGGCAATTCAGGCAGCAGTGGAGGTCGTAGCCGCAGAAAGGGCAGGTCTCTTCCCTCCCCACCTTCCCCTGGACCGAAATTTCCTTTTTACAAAAGTGACACTTCCTCATCTTAATAAAGAAGGCAAAATCCATTCTCAAGAAAGCGAGCTATGGAGTCTTCCCTTCAGGAGCTCAAGGGCCTCCTTTTCCCATTCGAAAGCAATATCGTTGGGAATTGCGTCTATCGGAAACCAATGCAATTTCCCAACGTCACTCCCTGCTTGCGGCTCTCCTCCTATAATTTTTGCGATATAACAGATGTTCAGGGTAGGTTCCTGTTCTTGACCATACACGTCCATAAAAATGTCCAGAATCTCAAAAGGCTCAATGACGAGGCCGGTCTCTTCCCGAATCTCCCGCACGGCCCCTGCTACTGGATGTTCCCCTGCATCCAGGAAGCCACCAGGGATGTCCCAGTAGCCCTTGAATGGCTCTATAGCCCTTTGCACTAATAAAACTTTATCCTCATCTAATATCAGGACACCAACACATGGCTTAGAATTCTCATACAGGATGAAACCGCAATTTGAGCATACCTGGTGGTCTTTTTTGTCAATCCTACGAACTGTTAACCGACTACCGCACTTTGGGCAAAAATTGTACCTCATTGTTATACAAATATCTGAACCAATTCGGAGAA
>JACRGL010000023.1 GCA_016212365.1 Candidatus Methylomirabilota bacterium
GAGGAGGATTCCATGAGCACTCCGAAGGAATGGTATTATGAGAAGCTCGCCGGGGAAGTCTGCCGCGCCCTGGAGAAGAACAATATCAAGGGAATTTATGTCAAGACAGGAAAGGAGGCTTGCAACCTGGCCCTATCCCTGATCCCAAAAGGGTGCACTATTGGCTTAGGAGGTTCTACAACCCTGAGGGAGATAGGTGTTCTTCAGGCCCTGAGGGAAAAGGGAATCCATGACGGAGACTACACCCTGATAGACCAATACGAGAAGGGGATAAGCCTAGAGGAAAACATGGAGCGCCGCAGGAAGAGCCTTCTCTCCGATGTCCTCCTCACCAGCACCAACGCCATTACTTTGAAGGGGCAGCTTGTGAACATTGATGGCACAGGGAACCGGGTAGCGGCCCTCCTTTTCGGCCCCAAGAAGGTTATAGTGGTGACGGGCATGAACAAGGTGGTCCGAGACGTAGAGGAGGGCATTCGTAGGATCAAGGAGCGGGCGGCCCCCATGAACTGTAACCGATTGGACTACAAGACCCCCTGCGCCAGCACGGGGCTCTGTGACGATGATAATTGCCTCTATCCTGAGAGGATTTGTAACCTCACCGGTATCATAGAGGTCCAACCCATAAAGGACAGAATGACAGTAATCCTGGTGGGGGAGGACCTGGGCTTCTAGAACAAGAGTCCGAAGTCCAATGTCCGAAGTCCTGAGTCTAGAAAATGTAGCATCGGAGCTTGTCTCTTGCGACAAGGGAGATACCTCCGGTTTTATACCGGAGGAGTTTCACAAGCGTAGCGGGAACCCCTGGATTTATTCCAGGGCGATACCATAAACAACCCCTGTGTTTAAGAAAATCCTTATTGCCAATCGCGGTGAAATCGCAGTCCGCGTGATCAGGGCCTGCCGCGAGATGGAGATCCCCACGGTGGCCGTATACTCCGAGGCAGACCGGCCCTCACTCCATGTCCGCTATGCCGACGAGGCTTTCTGTATTGGCCCTCCACCCTCCACCGAGAGTTATCTGGCCATGGATAAGATAATAGAGGTGGCGAAAAAGACCCAGGCCGAGGCCATCCACCCTGGATATGGTTTTTTGGCAGAGAATGCGGCCTTTGCCGGGCTCTGCGAGAGGGAAGGGATTACCTTCATTGGCCCCTCCTCCAAGGCCATGCGGGTCACGGGCTCAAAGACCTCGGCCCGGACCCTGGCCAAGGAGGTGGGAGTGCCAGTGGTCCCTGGGACCACCCACGATCTGACGGACGAGGAGGTGGCCCAGACCGCTGCCGAAATGGGCTACCCCATCCTCATAAAGGCGGCGGGTGGAGGAGGTGGCAAAGGGATGCGCATAGTGGCCTCCGACGAAGAGCTCACCAGCGCCATCCGGGCTGCCCGCTCTGAGGCATCATCTTCCTTTGGCGATCCCGCCATCTATGTGGAGAAATACCTCCAGAGACCGCGCCATATAGAGATGCAGATCCTGGGCGATAAATATGGAGATGTCATCTACCTGGGCGAGCGGGAATGCTCCATCCAGCGGCGCCACCAGAAGGTCATTGAGGAATCCCCTTCCCCTATTATAACTCCCGATCTCCGGCGGCGGATGGGGGAGGCAGCCGTGGCCCTGGCCAAGGCCTCGGGCTATAACAATGCCGGGACCATGGAGTTCCTGGTGGATCAGGATAGGAGCTTCTATTTTCTGGAGGTGAATGCCCGTCTCCAGGTAGAGCACCCTGTTACCGAGATGGTCACAGGGATAGACCTGGTAAAGGAACAGATCCTGATTGCCGCTGGCGAGAAGCTCCGATACCGTCAAGAGGATATAAAGCTCCGGGGTGCGGCCATTGAGTGCCGGATCTACGCAGAGGACCCCGATAACAACTTCATGCCCTCTCCCGGCAAGATCTGGGGACTCCGCTCGCCGGGCGGGCCGGGCGTCCGGGACGAGAGCGGGGTTTACGAGGGTTACGAGGTCCCCCTTTACTACGATCCCCTTATCTCCAAGCTGGTGGCCTGGGGCCGTGACCGGGAGGAGGCCTTAGAGCGGATGCGACGTGCCCTCCGTGAGTACGTCATCCAGGGAATCAAGACCACAATCCCCTTCCACAGGCGAGTCCTTGAGGACCCTGACTTCCTCAAAGGGGACTTCGACACTACCTTCATTGAAACTCGCTTCACCGAGAGAGTAGCTACAGGGGCCAGGCGCCATCAAGAAGTGGCCCTCATCGCTGCTGCCATCCACGCCTATTTGAAAGAAAAGCGGGCCGAGGTCCCTCGGCCCCAGGTCACGGCCCCGGCTACGGGAAGCCCCTGGAAAATGGCTGCTCGCCAGGATGGCTTGCGCCGCCGCTAGCACGAGTCCAAGGTCCGATGTCCAAAGTCAAAAAAGACCGGATATAGGCCTTTTGGCCTCGGACTAGGGACATTGGACTAAGGACCTTCACCGAAGGTGAACGTATGGCCTTTATTGCCACATATGAAGGAAAGGAATACAAGATCGAGGTTACCGAGAAGGGTAGTCTCTTCCAGGTCAAAATCGACGAGGAGCTTCACGAGGTCGATGTCCTCCAGGTGACCGAATCCCTTTACTCGTTCCTTATCGGTGGCAGGTCCTACGAGACAGACGTTGTTGGCGGTGAGGATTCCTGTTCCGTCCTGATCGGCGGCGAGGCCTTCGAGGTCCCAATCTCGGAGGAGCGAAAGCTCCGGCTACGCGCTGCCCTCAAGCCGGGCGAGGCCAGGGCGGGCCGGCAGGTAATCTCCGCCCCTATGCCCGGCACAATAGTTAAGATCCTGGTGGCCCCCGGGGAAACGGTAAAGGCAGGGAGCGGTGTAATCGTCGTCGAGGCCATGAAGATGCAGAACGAGCTAAAGGCTACAGGCCCTGGGACGGTGAAGGAAATCCGGGTGGAAGAGGGAAGAGGGGTGGATGGGGGCGCGGTGCTGGTAGTGATAGAATGAAGACAGCCCAAGGGCCCGACCCGCCAAAGGCGGGTGCCCGGAGGTCGGCCCCTACATGGTTATAATTACTTGTAGGGGCGAACGTCCCTGTCCACCCAATCCCAAACATGTAGGGGCGGGGCTCTGTCCCCGCCCTTAAGGGCCGACACAGAGGTCGGCCCCTACACGATTATAATTACTTGTAGGGGCGAACGTCCCTGTTCGCCCGTGGGCTTGATTTAGACTTCAGGCCCCTGGTAATAATGAGGTGCACCATGCCCTATTTCAAAGATAACGATAAGTTAAAAGAAGCCCACCGCTGCTGGGAGGAGACCACCTTGAACAAGGCCCTCCAGCGGGCCCCTGAAAGGCAGGAGCGCTTCGAGACTACCTCCCAGATAGGGATCGAGCGCCTTTACACCCCTTTGGACATTCCTGACTCTGACTACATGCGAGATCTGGGCTTTCCCGGGGACTATCCCTTCACCAGGGGGGTGCAGCCCACCATGTATAGGGGCCGCCTCTGGACCATGCGTCAGTACGCGGGCTTTGGGGCCGCCGAAGAGACCAACCGGAGATTCAAATACCTCCTGGAGCAGGGGCAGACCGGCCTCTCCGTGGCCTTTGACCTGCCAACCCAGATCGGCTATGACTCCGACCATCCCCTGGTCAGCGGGGAGGTGGGGAAGGTGGGGGTAGCCATAGACTCCCTCCTCGATATGGAGTCCCTCTTCGAGGGCATCCCCCTGGACAGGGTGAGCACCTCCATGACCATCAATGCTACTGCTGCCATCCTTCTCGCCATGTATATTGCCTTGGCCGAAAAGCAAGGGGTTCCTGAGGAGAAGCTCAGCGGCACAATCCAGAACGACGTTTTAAAGGAGTATGTGGCGAGGGGGACCTATATCTTCCCGCCCGAGCCATCGGTGCGCCTCATCACCGACACCTTTGCATACTGCGCCGAGCATCTCCCCCGCTTTAACGCCATCAGCGTGAGCGGCTACCACATCCGCGAGGCTGGTTCAACGGCCGTCCAGGAGGTGGCCTTCACCCTTGCCGATGGCATTGCCTACGTGGAGGCAGCGGTGAAGGCTGGTCTGGACGTGGACCGCTTTGCTGGCCAGCTCTCCTTCTTCTTCGGGGCTCACAATAATTTTTTGGAGGAGATCGCCAAGTTCCGGGCGGCACGCCGGCTCTGGGCCAGGATCATGAGGGAGCGCTTCCAGGCCAGGGACCCACGCTCCTGGATGCTACGCTTCCATACCCAGACGGCAGGTTGCACCCTAACAGCTCAGCAACCCGAGAATAATGTGGTGCGGGTGGCGCTCCAGGCCCTGGCAGCCGTCCTGGGGGGGACCCAGTCGCTCCACACAAATTCCAGGGACGAGGCCTTGGCCCTTCCTACGGAGGATTCGGTCCGCCTCGCCCTCCGGACCCAACAGATCATCGCCTACGAGAGCGGGGCGGCCGAGACCGTGGATCCCTTAGGGGGCTCCTATTTCTTGGAGGCCTTGACCAATCGCATCGAGGAGGAGGCGCGGGACTATCTGGACAAGATCGAGGGGCTGGGGGGGATGCTACGGGCCATCGAGGCGGGCTACATCCAGCGGGAGATCCAGGAGGCTGCCTACCGCTATCAGAGGGAGATTGAGTCCAAAAGGCGGATCGTAGTCGGCCTGAACGAGTTCTCCATGGAGGAGGAGCCGTCCATCCCCATTTTCCGGGTAGACCCAGCGGTGGAGGCGGCCCAGCGGGCCAAGCTTGAGAAATTGCGCCAGGAGCGGAATGAACGAAGAGTAACGGGTGCCCTGGAGCGCCTTGAAGAAGCGGCTCAAGGACAGGGAAACCTCCTCCCCTTGATCCTGGAGGCA
>JACRGL010000027.1 GCA_016212365.1 Candidatus Methylomirabilota bacterium
GGGCCTCGACCTCTCCCTCCTTAATTATACTAACGGAGCTGGGAACCTCCTCAAGGGCTTCCTCCAGCTTTGTAGCCGTAACAACGATGGGTTTAACCTCCTTAACCTCCTGGGCAAAGGCAGGGATTAAGGCCGTAAGAACCATTACAGTCCCATAGATGAGAAAGCCCCACCTTTTGAAAGGGCATATCCCCTTTTTCATCGAAATATCCCTTTAAAGAGAGTCGTCAGTCTTCAGTATCGCGCATCAGGGCTAAAGCCCTGAGCTACCCTCACTATTCACTATTAACTAAAACATGGAGCTTAACTGTAAAAGGATTCCTCTTTACCCAAACCTTACAGCCATAGAGCTCTTCTATCGTCTCCTCATTTATCACCTCCTCAGGGGGTCCAATTTTTTGGACCATGCCCTTATTGAGCAACAACAAGGAATGGCAGCAATCTACCGCCAGGTTCAAATCGTGGGAAACAATGACCACCGTAGTCCCCTGCTCTCGATTAAGCCTCCTTAAAAGCCTGATGACCTCTATCTGGTGGTGGAGGTCCAGGTGGGCAGTAGGCTCATCAAGGAGGAGGATTCGGGGTTTTTGAGTAAGAGCCCTGGCAATGCCCACCCGCTGTTTTTCCCCACCGGATAGCTCATCCACGTATTTTCTGGACAGATAAAGGACCCCTGTTGCCTCCATCGCTTCTTGGGCAATGGCAAGGTCCCTTTCGCTCTCGAAAAACAGGCCCGGGGAATGGGGGTATCTACCCATCAATACCGTCTGCTCCACAGTAAAGGGAAAGAACAAGGGAGTGTCCTGGCCCACCACTGCCACAACCCTGGCCACTTCCATCCTGCTAAGGGTGCGGAGGTCCCTGTCTAGAACAGAGACCTTCCCCTCCTGAGGGGTCAGGACCTTGCTGAGCAGCCGGATAAGGGTTGTCTTCCCCGCACTATTAGGCCCCAGGACACCGAGGATCTCGCCCTCTTCCACCTGGAAAGTCACTCCCTTCAAAACGAATACCTCGCCATAAGAGAAGCCCAAACCTTCCACTTCGATGACCTTCATTAAAGGCCACTCCTATACCGCTTTCTAAGCAGGTAAACGAAAAATGGGGCACCGCAGAAGGAAGTAATAACCCCTACAGGGATCTCCGTAGGCCCAACAATGGTCCTCGCTACTGAGTCTGCTGCTACAAGTAGGCTAGCCCCGGCCAGGGCCGCTGCCGGGATAAGGACCCGGTTATCCGAACCCAGGGTCATCCTTATGGTATGAGGGACGATTAAGCCCACAAACCCAATAGACCCGCTGAAGGCCACCACTGCTCCGGTAAGGAGGGAGGCCATTACGAAGACAGTCCTTTTCACCCGCTCCCCTTCTACCCCAAGCTGCAAGGCAGCCTCCTCCCCTAAGACGAGAAGGTTAAGGCTCTTTGCCTGAAGATAAATTGTGCCTATCCCGAGCAGGAGGAAGCCGAACAACAACAGGAGGAGGCCATAGTCTATAGGGCCCAAACTCCCCATCATCCAATGCAGCACCCTGCCCAGGTCCGAGGGTTCAATCAGAGAGATAAAGAGGGTTATAGAAGCGGAGAAGAAGAGACTAACAATGACCCCTGCTAGAAGGATGCTCTGGATGGGAAGCCTTCCGTTAACACTGGCAACCGCATATACAATGGTGGCAGCCAGGATTGCCCCAAGGAAGGCAAAGAGGGAAAAGCCAATGTATCCAGTAAAGGTCCAGCCCAAACCTAGCATATTTGCGGTAACTACACCAAAGGCCGCTCCACTTGATACTCCAAGGATAAAAGGATCAGCCAGGGGGTTCCGGGTTAATGCCTGAAAGGCAGCACCCGCTACTGCAAGGCCTGCGCCCACCATGGCTGCCAGGAGGACCCGGGGGAGACGGAGAAAAAGGACAATCACCCTTTCAGGACCATCCTTAGGGCTGAGTCCCAATAATGCATGGACAACATCAAAGGCCCCTACCTTAGTTGGACCAAGGGCCAGGGCAATCCAGCTCACCACTATGAGCAATGCAAAAAAGAGGATAATAATTCGTAGTGTTTTTAATGGGGTAAGAATGGCTCCCATGGGGTTACCCCTCACTCTACCCCTCTCCCCATTGATTTATCCTGTAGTTGCCCGCCTAAGGCGGGCCCAATAAATTGGGCAACTATTTCCAC
>JACRGL010000026.1 GCA_016212365.1 Candidatus Methylomirabilota bacterium
AACGAATAACGGCCTTCAGTCGGCTTTCCTCCGTAGGAAGGTAGGGATGTCCAGTTCCTCGTCCTCCAGCTCCCTCAGAGTAAGCTGATGGCCTTCTGCTTTCAGGCCCTTCTTTCGCGAGAAGGCAGGGCGATCCAGGGCCTTGGTGTAGCTCTTCAAGTCAATCGTCTTTGGGGGTTCCTCGGACTCCAATTTGGGGGCCCCATCGAAGCCGGTGGCGATGACGGTCACTCGCACCTCGTCACCCAGTTCTTCATCAATCACCGCCCCGAAGATGATGTTGGCGTCGGGGTGAGCCGACTCACAGATGGCAGTGGAGGCCTCGTTCACTTGGTAGAGGGAGAGATTGGGACCCCCAGTAATGCTGATGAGCACTCCCCTCGCCCCTTGTATGGAGACGTTCTCCAGGAGGGGGCTGTTTATGGCCCTGTGGGCAGCCTCAGTTGCCCCATTCTCGCCACCTGACCTCCCGGTACCCATCATGGCGATGCCTCGTTCAGCCATTATAGTCCGGACATCGGCGAAGTCCAGGTTAATGAGCCCGGGGACGACGATGAGGTCGGAGATCCCTTGCACCGCCTGGCGGAGGACCTCATCGGCCAGTTTGAAGGCTTCCAGGAAGGGGGTGTGTCTCTCCACCACATTCAGGAGGCGCTGGTTGGGGATAGTAATCAGGGTGTCCACTTGCTCCCGGAGTTCGGCAAGGCCCTTCTCAGCGTGCATGGCCCGGACCTTCCCCTCGAACTGGAAGGGCTTGGTCACCACCGCCACCGTCAGGATACCCATCTCCTTGGCCAGATTGGCAATGATGGGGGCAGCCCCGGTTCCCGTGCCCCCGCCGAGGCCGGCAGTGATAAAGATCATATCGGCTCCCTCCAGGACGGGGAGGATCTTGTCGGTGTCTTCCACAGCCGCCCGCCGGCCTACTTCAGGATTGGCCCCAGCCCCCAGCCCCTTGGTGAGCTTCTCCCCGATCTGGAGCTTTGTGGGCACCGGTGAGGACTTCAGGGCCTGGGCGTCGGTATTGATGGTAATGAATTCCACCCCGCTAAAGCTGGTGCTATACATCCTGCTTACGGCGTTCGAGCCACCTCCGCCCACACCCACCACCTTGATCCGGGCCATGCGCTCCGGCTCCTCCTCTAAGTGAAAAGGCATCGATATAACCCCCTTTCCGAGTTCACGGTTGACGGTTCACTCCTTTAAAAGAAGTCCCCGAACCACTCCTTCATACGCTTTATTACCTTTTCGAAGATGCGGCGGTCACTGGCCTTGCCAAAGCGGTGCTCCCGGCGATGCTCAGCCCCGTAAAGGATCAGGCCTACGCCAGTAGCATAGATGGGGCTAGAGATCACATCCACCAATCCCCCCACACCAGTGGGGTCGCCCCGGCGTGCCGGGAGGTCAAAGATCTGCTCAGCAAGCTCCGGGACGCCCTCCATGATGGAGGCCCCTCCTGTGACAACTACTCCTGCGGCCACAGCCTCATCGTAGCCGGCCCGCTTCACCTCCCGATCCACCAATGAGAAAATCTCTTCCATTCGAGGCTGAATGATTTCGCAGAGCATCTGCCGAGAGAGGACCCGGGGCTTCCGACCACCGACGCTGGGAACCTCAATGGTCTCGTCGCTCTTCACTAAGGAGGCCAAGGCACAGCCGAACTTTTTCTTAATTTCCTCCGCCTCGGCGGTCGGTGTCCGGAGCCCGATGGCGATGTCGTTAGTCAGGTGGTCGCCCCCAAGGGAAAGGACTGCCGTATGCCAGATACTCCCCTCAACGAATACAGCGATGTCGGTGGTCCCGCCACCGATGTCTACCAGGACCACTCCCAGCTCCCTCTCATCGGGAGTAAGGGTGGCCTCGCTACTGGCGAGCTGCTGGAGCACTATGTCCTGCACCTCCAGGCCAGCTCGGTTGACACACTTGATGAGGTTTTGGGCAGAGGTGACCGCACCCGTGACAATATGAACCTCGGCCTCCAGGCGAACCCCGGACATCCCTAAGGGCTCCTTTATCCCCCCTTGGTCATCGATGATGAATTCCTGAGGGAGGACATGGATCACCTCCCGATCCACGGGCAATGCAACGGCCTTGGCGGCATCGATGACCCGGTCGATGTCCGCCTGGGTGACCTCCTTGTTCTTGCCAGAGATGGCGATCACCCCTCGGCTATTGAAGCCCTTGATGTGGCCACCAGCGATACCCACGAAGACCGAGTCCACTTCCACCCCTGCCATCAGCTCCGCCTCTTCTATCGCCCGCTTGATGGACTCTACAGTGACATCGATATTGACCACAACCCCCTTGCGGAGACCACGGGATGGGCTGGTGCCGAGGCCGATGACATCAGGTGGACCACCGTCCCTACCCTCTGCAATGATAGCGCAAATCTTGGTGGTGCCTATGTCGAGGCCCACTACCAGATTACCGTCTTTGGCCAACTCTCCTCACCTCCCCCTTGATGGGCTTAAGGACAACCCTCTCCTGGAAGCGAAGGTCCACATACTCATAGGCCTCAGGGGATTGTCCAGCCAGGGCCATTGTTTGAGCAAGGCGCTCTAGCTGTTCGTCGAAGCCATTCGAACGCAACTTCAAGCGAGGAGCCCCGGGCCCGAAATTGAGGGCGAAGCTCCCGTCCCCCTCCAGGGCTATTTCCTTGAGCTCCATGCCCTGGAGAGGGGAATTGACCGTGAGTCTCTGCCAAAGCTCTACGGCTTGGGAAAAGTCCGGAGTGGCTATCCGCCCCCCGGGAGATAAAACATAGGAGGCCACCGCCCGCAGCCGGGGAAGGTCAGGGAGTTCTTCCCAGGAGAGCTCCTGGAGCACCACGCCCTCTTCCCCGATGAGATATGGCCTGGCAGCCATAAAGATAGCAAGGGGTGTCCGCTCCTTTACCTTTACCACTAAGGTGGAAGGGGGGTGACGGCGGAGGGAGGCTACCTTGATCCAGGGATTTTCCCGGAGATTTCTCCCTATGCGGGCTAAATTGATAGTCAAGAGGCTGGCCCGGGGAGGGAGGCGGAGGTCCTTAGCTATAGCCTCCTGGGATAGCCGCTCGTTCCCCTCCACTTTAACCTCTTTGATCTGAAAGTAGGGGTGAGCCAAAAGGCGTTGATACCCCCTCCAAGCAGCAACCCCTAGGAAGATTGGGACAAGAAGGACAACCAGGATCTTGGAAATTTTGATGAAGCCAGTGATCCGAGAAGGCCCCTGTCCCTTCCTCCTGGAAGCCTTCACCCTATTCTCAATGCGGCGGATGTGATAATCCCTCATCGTTGTCCTCGGTCTTCAGTCTTCGGTCTGTGAACCGTGAACCGCTGATTACTGACTACTGATTACTGTTTCTACTCTTCCCCCACCACCTGGATTTCCAGCTCTAGCTCAATTCCTGTCTCCTGCCTCACCCTCTCCTTCGCCAAATCAATCAATGAAAGGACATCGGTTGCCGTGGCCCCTCCTAAGTTGACAATGAAGTTAGCGTGTTTTGGTGAGATTTGGGCATTCCCCTGGCGTAGGCCTTTAAGGCCTACCGCCTCA
>JACRGL010000033.1 GCA_016212365.1 Candidatus Methylomirabilota bacterium
CCTCCCAACCCCTCCTATAAAAACTCCGTCCCCCCAGGCTACTGCCCGCTCCACAGCTACTGGCTTTTGCCAGGAGAAATCCAAGGGCTTCTAAAGGCCGGCCCCACCTCCTCCCAGGATCAGGACATCAGTCTTTAACACTTCAAGACTCACCGGGATCACTTCGCCCCGCTAGAGCTCAAGAAATCCCCAGGCGATGGGGATAACGATGATCTCATCCCGCACCCCAATGACCACCCGATCTTTGGAGGCAAATCCATGGTAATAATACTCATATATAAATTTTTCCTCACTGGCCTTCAGGACGCTTGTAGTCTCTATTGGCCTTCCAGGCTTTCTTCAAGGTATCACCCCGCAGGCCGCACCTCAAGGCCTCTAAAGCCAGGATATCCTCAGGGGCCACGTTGCCCAAATTGACGTTAGTCCCGAATTTGAGGATCAAGTACTTCTGCTGGGAGGTTAAGGGGGCCTCCCACATGAGCCTGGTGGGATCCTTTACCCCCTGGAGGAGTTCCTCAATGTCCTCCTCTTTAGGGACACCGGCGGCATCGTAGATTCCTACCCCTTTACCGGCCTCCCGTGCCTCCACCAGGACCATGAAGGCCCCCAGGGAGAGATCGCTATCCGCTTCCTCGGCCATTGTCTTCATGGTCAGGGCCTCTTTAGGGTCCTTCTTGCCTACCTCGGTAATGACCAGAAAGCCGGCCTTCACCGCCTTGGTGATCACACCTTTCCTGGTCCTCTCGTCCATCTCAATGGTGCCATCCGAAATCTCCAGGGCGTTAAAGCCCAACTCCTGGGCCCTCTCTAAATACTTATCATAGGTACTTTGCCAAACACAAACCTCTTGGAAGGTCCCCCCTGGCATGCAGTAGACCCCGGCCTGGGTAATGATTTTTAGCTTCCCCTTTAAAAGGTGGTAATCAAAGAAGGCCGAGGTCCCAAATGTCAGCTTCACAATATCAATGTAATCAGCGGCGGTGGCCATAAGGTCTCTAGTTTGACTGAGGCCCAATCCCTTGTCAATGACCATAGTCCAGCCCATCGTCCGGGGCCTGGGGATCCGATCTGGCACGGGGATATCAAAGACCCCTGCCCAGGCCTTTTTACTCTGGAACTCTTTTATTGCCATTTTATATTCCCTCCATACAGTTGCGCGCCCCACAGAGGGTAGCCTTAGCGGTCCTGATGTGGGCCCTTTCCACTAGCTCTTTAATAGCCTTTAAGCGCTCCCTCATCAAGGCCGGGGTATCCAGGGAAGGGACGGGCAGGCATTCGTAAAGCAGAACGGTCTGGCCCTGCTTTTCCGTGGCGTTATCGAAGAGCAGCTTTACTAGCCTCTCTTTTCCTCCGATTTCAGCCACAATGGCCCGCTCTCTCCCCGACTCTACCTTAGGGTGGATTATATGCAAGGGGGGATCATGAAGGACGTCGCTAGAGGCCTCTACACCCTTCAGATCCAGGGCGATCTTGGTGGCCCAGACATCCTTCACCTCGGGGATAGACAGATGGAGCCTTTCGATAGCTTCGGGAAAATCCACGGTCAGATTCCCCACCCGCACGTTATCAAAGAGGGAGCCCTTATAGAATTCATACCCCCTTTCAGTGATTTTCAAATGAGTCATCTCGGTGCTAAAAATGGTGAATCCCCGGGTCAGGCCAGAGAGCAGAAAAACCGTCTTCCCTGCCCCCGCCCCTCCGGGGATGAGCCACAGCTCCCTTTGCTCTTCATCATACATGGCGCTGGCATGGAAGCTATAAGTCTGATGGTGCTTTTCCAGGGCGTAAATAATGTATCTATAGAGAAAGCCCAGGTTGCCGAAGAGGGTATACCGCCGATCCAGGGCCCTCTCCTCCAGGGCGGTGAAGTCCCCCACGGCTACCACCCGATCCTCGTCCCAGGCAATGGTGGGCTGGGCATCCTTCTCATCAATCACGTAGATCTGGGTATCCAGGTCCGGAGACCACTCCACCTCCAGGATTTGATGAAAATCCGTTAGCATGGACTGCTGCACTTGGTCACCGAAATACTCCGATTTGTAAATCAGCTCTCGATTATTGGAGATAAGGCCCAATCGGGCACAAAGCACCTGAAGTCCCCGGCGGTACATGGAAAGGAACCCTCTTTTCTTCACCCACCTTACTAAATAATCACCCCTAAAGATCTATAGATCTCAGGGAGCCGTCTCAGGGCTTCATTCTTAACCTCGGAGTAAAGGTTGTTCCCGTAGGATCCTCAATATCCGGCAATGGCACCAGAGAAGGGGCGGGGATCGGCCCCTCCGTGGAGATTCCCGGTTATCGGATCCACCATAATGCCGGAGGCGGGACCATAAAAATCCGACAAGGAGAGGAAACAGACTTCATGTCCCTTGTCCCTTAAGGCCTGTTGCACCTCGCTGGATACTGCCTCCTCTACAAGCACGGGCTCATCGACCTCACAGTGAAACCGGGGAGCCGTAATGGCCTCGTGGATGGAGAGGCGATAATCTATAACACCTATGAGAAAGTTCGTCACCATGGTGGGGATTCGCCTTCCTCCGGGTGTCCCAAGGGTCAGAAAGGGATAGCCTCCTTTTATGACGAGCGTTGGCGTCATATTGGTAAGGGGGCGCTTCCGGGGGGCAATAGAGTTGGGCTTACCCGGGCGGGGGTCGAAGAGGGCCATTCCGTTGTTCATCACCAGGCCTGTGCCGGGTATAGTGATCCCCGAGCCAAACCAGAGGGGCCCCAATGTTTGAGTGAGGGCCACCATGTTGCGGCCTTCGTCAACGACGGAGAGATGGGTAGTGCTTCCCCTACTCCAACACCCAAAGGGATCGGATATACCCAGGCCGCGCAATGCCTTCGCCGGATTGATCTTTGCCCTGAGTCGCTGACCATGCTCTTTAGAAGTCACCTCCTCTGGGGGGACCGGGGCGAAATCGGGGTCGCCGAACAGGCGCAATCTATCGGCCCAGCCAAGCTTCATGGCCTCGACAATGAGATGGAGAGATTCAGGGCCATACGGTTGTAAGCCAGCGAGATCGAATCCTTCAAGTATGTTAAGGGTCTCATAGATAAATGGCCCGCCGGAGCAGGCGCCGGGGGTGAAGATCTCGCATCCCCTATACCTTCCCCGGTCAGATGAGAGGATCCGAGGCCGATATCCGGCAAGATCCTTCAGGGAAAGAAGGCCACCATCTTCTTTGATGTGGGACACTATGGCCTGAGCAAGTTTTCCCTCGTAAAAGGCCCTAGGACCCTCTTCGGCTATTATCCGTAAGGTTTGGGCATAATCCGGAAGGCGTAGTAACGTCCCGTGCTCCCCGTCAAAGATCTTCGCTGTCTCAGGGAATTGAGCAAGGTGGGGCTCCTTTAGTGCACAGGCAAGGATTGGACTGGCTTCAAAGCCCTTTTCGGCGAGATCTATTGCGGGTTCCAGGACTCCCTCCAGCTTTCTGGTCCCATAGGTCGCCAGGGCCATGGCCAGGCCTGCCAGGACGCCCGGAACTGAAATGGCCATATATCCCATTCGGTTCAAGTCGTTAGCCACGAGGCCGTCCGGCAATAGGGGGAAAGAGTCTAACCTGGCTTCTAAAGGGGCAACAGTATTATAGTCAATTGTTACCACCTGCTGTGATTTCGCCAGAAAGATGACCATGAAGCCCCCGAACCCGCCTAGGCCATTATTAGAAGGATCCACCACTCCAAGGGCAAATGCCATGGCCACAGCGGCATCTACCGCATTACCCCCCTGGCGGA
>JACRGL010000028.1 GCA_016212365.1 Candidatus Methylomirabilota bacterium
CAGGGTGCCGGGGTCCTGGGTGCTGGCGATAATCAAGGTCTTGGCCTGGAGCCCCCAAGGGGCCAGGAAAAGCAGGGAAAGGGATAGGATAAGAATGGAAAAGACTTTTATACCCTTATGCATGGGATTCCTCCTCATTAATTAAGCCCTGGGCCTTTTCGGGATGGAGGCTCCGGGCAGAGAGGCGGCTAATCCCGCCTTTGACCTTTACCCCCACCACCTGGCCCAGAAAGGCCTTGGCCTCGCGCACCGCCTCCTCGTCCCCTGACACTAAGACTACCGGTACCCCATAATGCCCTGCCAGGGCAGCGTTTATGGCGATTTCCCCGGCAGGGACCCCGTTTAAGCGCAACTCGTAGATTCTACGCTCTGAGTAAGTATGCTCGAGGACCCCCCGTTTGGCCCCCCTCCTGGCATGGTAGCCGATGAAGAAAGCGGCGGCGAAGCTCCCGTCGATCCCCTCCATCATGGCCCAGGGCTTTACGTTTCCGGTGATGAGCTGGGCCTCAGGATGGAGGTGCTCCGGGATCAAGTTGCGCATGTTCCCGTGGGAGTCATTCACCAGGATCTCCTCGGCCCCCGCCTTGAGCGCCCCCCGCACAGCGGCGTTGACCTCTTCCGCCATTAATCGGCGGGCCCAGGTATACTCCGGGTTTCCTATCTGGCGCTGGTCAGGGTGCACAATTCCCGCCACCCCTTCCATGTCAGCCGATATGTAGATCTTCATGCCAGATCCAACCATGGCCTCGCTAGAAGAGCCCGATGATTCGACCCTTGGCGTCAACATCTATCTCCTCGGCAGAGGGCTTCCGGGGCAGCCCTGGCATGCTCAGGATCTCCCCGGTCATGGGGACGAGGAAGCCAGCACCAGCAGCGATCTTAATCTCCCGCACGGTGATGGTGAAGTTTTCGGGCCGGCCCACCAGCTCCGGATTGTCAGAGAGGGACCTCTGGGTCTTGGCTATACATATGGGGAGCTTGGTCAAGCCCAAGCTCTCGATACGCTTTAAGTGGAGTAAGGCCCGGTCAGTGTACTCCACCTTCTTGGCCCCGTAGATCTCGGAGGCAATGAGAAATATCTTCCTTTTTACGCTCTCATTCCAATCATAGAGGGGTTTATAATGGTTGGGATCCTGCTCCATAACCTTTAAAAGCCTCTCTATCAGGGCAATACCCCCGGGCCCTCCTTCGGCCCAGACATTGGTAACTACGGCCTCCACCCCTATCTTTTCACAGCCTCGGAGGATGGCCCGGATCTCCTTTTCGGTGTCGAAGGTGAAGCGATTGATAGCCACTAAAAAGGGGAGGTGGAACTTGCGGAGGCTCTCTACTTGCCGATCTAGGTTACAGAGACCTCGCCTTACGGCTGTAGGGTCTTCCACCTTCAGGCGGCCTAAAGAGACACCCCCGTGATGTTTGAGGGCCCGGGAGCTCACCACCAAGACAGCCCCATCGGGCTTGAGGCCGGAGTAAGGGCACTTGATATCCAGGAATTTTTCTCCACCAAGGTCAAAGCCGAATCCGGTCTCGGTGATAGCAAAATCCCCTAGTTTTAAGGCCAGCTTGGTGGCGATGACGGAGTTGCAGCCGTGGGCAATGTTGGCGAACGGGCCGCCATGGATGAAGGCCGGGGTCCCTTCCAGGGTCTGTACCAGATTGGGGTTAATGGCGTCCTTCAGCAGCGCTGCCATGGCCCCCTGGGCCCGGAGTTCCTTGACGGTTACTGGCTCCACTGAATAGGTGTGGCCAATGACTATCCTTCCCAGGCGCTCCTTTAGGTCATGGAAGTTCTCGGCCAGGCAGAGGATGGCCATAACCTCGGAGGCAGCCGTGATGTCGAAACCCGTCTCCCGGGGCACCCCCTGTAATGCCCCCCCCAGGCCCAAGACCAGGTTGCGGAGGGCCCGGTCGTTTATGTCCACCACCCGGCGCCAGAGGATGCGGCGGGGGTCGATCTGGAGGTGATTCCATTGATAGATGTGATTATCAATGAGGGCGGCCAGGAGATTGTGGGCGACCCCTACCGCATGGAGGTCGCCGGTAAAATGCAGGTTTATGTCCTCCATAGGCACTACCTGGGAATAACCGCCGCCTGCCGCACCCCCTTTTAACCCAAAGCAAGGCCCCAGAGAAGGTTCCCGGAGGCAGACGATCCCTTTTTTCCCGAGTTTCCCTAAGGCCTGGCCCAGACCCACGGTGAGGGTAGTCTTTCCCTCCCCCGCTGGCGTGGGGGTGATGCCGGTGACCATAATGAGCTTTCCGTAGGGGCGGTCCTTGAGGCGGCCCAGGACCCGGTGGGAGACCTTGGCCTTGTATCTGCCGTAGAGTTCCACCTCCTCCTCCTGGAACCCCAGCTCGGTGGCGATCTCGGCGATAGGCCTCTTCTTAGCCTCCTGGGCAATTACTATGTCAGGCTTCACTCAAGCCTCCTAAAGGAGTTCCTTCACTACCTCTTATCTCTATCTAAACGGAGGTCGTCAAGGGAAACGATATTCAATGTATTCGCTTGATAAGGCCTTGTCAAGGGATTTCGTGGGCCAGGGCTCAGCAGAAATGGAGGGGATCTACATCCACACTGAGGGAGACTCCCGTGGAAGCGGGGCTGTGGGCGTAGACCCCGATCGTCTCCTTTAACTGGGAGCGAAGCCTTTTTCCGTCCCTTCCCCGGGCCAGCAGTTGCCAGCGGAACCTCCCTTTTACTCGATAGACAGGGGTCGGGGCCGGTCCATCAATGATCAAGCCTCTGGAGGAGCCCAGGAGCCGGGCCAGTTCTTCCGCCGCCTTCCTAGCCCGTTCCTCTGCGGGGCTCGAAAAGAGGAGGAGGACTAAGTGGGTAAAAGGGGGAAACTGGACCTCTCGGCGGAGGGGAAGTTCCCTCTTAAAGAAGCCCGGATAATCCTGGGCCTGGGCGGCGAGCAGGCAGTAATGGTCGAAATTATAAGTTTGGATTACTGCCTCCCCTGGTAGATCCCCCCGTCCCGCCCTGCCTACTACTTGGGTAAGCAAGGCAAAGGTGCGCTCGGCCGCCCGGAAGTCTGGGAGGTTTAAGGAAAGATCGGCAGAGACTACTCCAACTAGGGTGACCCCGGGGAAGTCGTGTCCCTTGCCTATCATCTGGGTGCCCACCAGAATTTCTATCTCCCTCGCCTGGAGGCGGCCGAGGATCTTTTCGTGGCAGTAGCGCCCAGCGGTAGTATCCCGGTCCATCCGGGCTACCCGGACCTGAGGAAATAGGGCCTGGGTCGCCACCTCTAATTGCTGTGTTCCGAATCCTAAATGGGCTAGATAGGCCCCGCCGCAGGCAGGACAGACATCGGGCACCTTTCGCCGATGGTCACAGTAATGGCAGCGGAGCTGCCTGGACTGGGCATGATAGGTCAGGGAGACGCTACAACGCAAGCAGCGCAGGGCCCTGCCACACTTCTGGCAGAGGATCAGAGAAGAGAAGCCCCGGCGATTAAGAAACAGGAGGATCTGCTCCCCTTTTCCCAGGCGCTCCTGAATGAGTTCTGCCAGCTTCTTGGATAAAAGGGGAGCCCTCTTATCTTGTCTGGGTTCTTTCCGCATGTCTACCAGATGGACCTGAGGAAGGGGACGTTTCTCCACCCTTTCCGGGAGGGAGAGGAGCTGGTATTTGCCCTGCTGCGCCCGATAGTAGCTCTCTAAAGAAGGGGTAGCTGAGCCCAGAATTATGGGGATCCCAAGCATCTGGGCTCGCCGCAATGCTACATCCCGTGCATGGTAACGGGGAGTTTCCTCCTGTTTGTATGAGGCCTCTTGCTCTTCATCCACCACTATCAGGCCCAAGGGGTCGAGGGGGGCAAAGACGGCAGAACGGGTTCCAATGGCTATAGAGGCCTTCCCTTGCCGGATTCGGAGCCATTCTGCTAAACGCTCTCTTGCCGGGAGGCCACTATGGAGGACTGCCACCTGAGGCCCGAAACGGGAGCGAAAGCGGGCCACCAATAGAGGGGTGAGAGCAATCTCCGGGACCAGGACCAGGGCCTTCCTTCCTCCCTTTAGGACGGCCTCGATGGCCCGGAGGTAGACCTCGGTCTTGCCGCTTCCAGTAATCCCGTAAAGGAGGAAGGGCTTGAAGCGGGAGAGGAATAGGGTCTCCTGGATTCGGTCCAGGGCCTCTTTTTGCAAAGGGGTTAATTCTGGTGGGGAAACCTCAGGCGGCATGTCAGATAGAAACACAGGGGGAATTGGCTCAGAGCGGGAGAGGAGGAATCCCCTCCGCAGGAGGCCTTTTAGGCTGGATCTGGAGGCCCCGGTCAATCGCCTCAGTTCCCGGAGACCCAGGGTGCCGCCAGCCCTCTCCAGGGTGGATAAGACCTCCGCCTGCTTGGGGGCTATACGTTCCAAAGAAGCAATGGCCTGGCTCAAGGCCTGCCCTTCCAGGGCCAGATGGAAGGTAGTTTCTACCCAGGGCTTGACCTGGGGTAGCTTGAAGTCAGCCTTCAGGCTAATCAGCCCTTTCCTGGCCAAGTCACTGAGTAGGGTTATGGTCTCTCGCCCCAGCTTCTTTTGGATAGTCTTAAAGGGAAGGGGACCCTTTTTAGTTAGCAGTTCCAGGGCTTCGGCCTCTATAGGGGTCCGTGGTCCGTGGTCCGTGGTCCATAGTCCCGAACACGATTCACGACCACGAAGGAGAGGGACCGCTATAGGCTCAGTGAAGGCCTCAAAACCACCAGGGAGGGCGGCCTTGATGGTTTCCCCCCACGGGCAGAGGTAGTATTCTGAGATCCAGCGGGTAAGGGCAAGAAGGTGGGCATCTAGGAGGGGTTCTCGATCCAGGATGAGGAGCACATCCTTCACTTCGGCCACCGGAGCTTTATCCGCGAAGCCCACCAGGTAGCCGGTAAGGAGGCGACGGCCAAAGGGGACCAGGACTCGTTTCCCGGCCTCCGCCCCTTCTAATAGATGGGACGGGAGGAGGTAATGCCAAACCCGATCAATAGGGAGCGGTAGCGCCACCTCGGCGTATCTTTTGGTCATTTCCTTTTAAGCCGCACATACTCCCGCTGAAGGAGCTGCATGTCTTCCCAGACCTTTCGCTTCTCGTAAGGGTTCCTCAATAGATAGGCAGGGTGGAAGGTAGGAAGTAGGGGAATACGCTGGTAGCTATGGAAGCGGCCGCGGAGCTTGCCTATGGGCTCTCGGGTGCGGAGCAGGGTTTGAGCGGCAAAGGTTCCCAAGGCACAGATGAGCTTGGGACGAATGGCCTGAAGTTGGGCGATAAGAAAGGGTTCACAGGCAGCAATTTCATTGGGCTCTGGGCTCCGATTTGCGGGTGGACGGCATTTGATAATGTTACAAATATAGACCTGGTCCCGCTTGAGCTTGATGGCCTCGATGATGCGGGTCAGTAGCTGTCCTGCCCTCCCCACAAAAGGCTCACCTTGCTCGTCCTCGTCAGCCCCTGGGGCCTCTCCAACGAAGACCAGGTCCGCCTTCTCGCTCCCCACTCCAAAGACGATGTTTCGTCTCCCCGAATGGAGCTTACACCTTTTGCAATCCCCGAGTAACTCGCGAATCTCAGCCAGGTTCAGGGGACGAGCCCTTTCTGCCTGCTGTCTCCGGGGTCGGTTAAGGATCAAATAATCCAGGCCCAGCTCTCGCTGGGCCTGGAGGTGATCCTTCAATTGGGAGATCAAGGCCCTAAGTTCCTGTTGCACATCCATAAAATGAAAGAGCCTTTAGCCATTAGCTATTAGCCCTTAGCCCGCCAAGGCGGGAAACATTCAGGCTAAAGGCGAAGGGCTAAGGGATTTCTAAGAGCGTGGCATCATGGCTTATGTTGATACAACCGATAACGCTTTGGGCCGCCGGGCAGCTTTGGATATAGGCATCGAGGGCCTGTTTTGCCTCCTCGGTCTTTCCTTGGGGAACCTTGAGGGTATAATGCACGCGGATTTTAGTGATTTTCAGAACGCCTTCTACATTTTCAATGTCCCCTTCTACATCAGCCCGAAATCGATCTGTATGGGTGGGAATCTTCTTGCTGGCCAATACCGTGGCCAGTGTGCCCATCATTCAGCCCCCCACTGCACCCACTATGTGATCGAGAGTAGCCGCATGCTCTTCCTCCGGCTCCACTCCGTAGAAACGCTTTATTCCCCCATGGACCCCGTAATAAATGGGCTCTGAAAAACCCTCGATCAAAGCCCGCCTGACTGGCCCCTTCTCCCGGGTTATGGTAATCCGCGAAGTATGGACTAACTGTCCCATAATCCACCTCCACTATCCTCCCCCCATCTCCTCCCCGTAAATGGGCACTAAATTCTCATTTGATGTATCTTTTCACTATAGCGTTTATATCGTTACTGATTTCGAGCTTTAGTTTATCGAGTTCTTTACACTTTTTCTGCTGGCTGGTCAATGAGGAGATGCGGTCAAACGCCTCCTTCAGCCGGGCGAAGAAGGCCTCCATTACCATTTCCTTTTCCTGAACCTTTATCCCGGATTTCATGTTAGAAGTAGGATAAATGAGCTGACCCTCTTGTTCCTGCAATTTTTCCTGCACCCACAAGTTCAGTAACGTTTCAGAGGATACACCTCGTTCTCTGGCAATTGCTCTAACCCTTGTAGATAGAGCATTATCCAACGCATAG
>JACRGL010000030.1 GCA_016212365.1 Candidatus Methylomirabilota bacterium
GATGCCCAGGCCCTCGTTGTCCATGCCATTCCCCCGAGTGCCTCCATTATCACCAAGCAGTTCCGGGACCTCGGGTTCAAAATCCCTATCATCCACAATCACGGCGTAGGTAACAAGCCTTTCATTGACCTGGCTGGTGGGGCGGCCAACGGGGTGATTTTCCCAATTGGTAAGATGCTGGTGGCCGAGGACCTGCCCAAGACCGATCCTCAAAAGAAGGTCCTCCTTGACTACATCAAGGCATACGAGACCCGATTCAAAAAACCCAGGAACACCTTTGGAGGCCACGCCTGGGATGCCCTACAACTGGTTTTTAAGGCCCTAGAGAAGGTCAAGGATGGCACCCCTCTGGAAAAGACCCGGGCCATTGTTCGCGATGAAATAGAAAACACAAAGAGATTTGTAGGTACCGGTGGGGTCTTTAAACTCTCCCCCAAGGACCATAATGGCTTAGGGGTGAAGGATATGGTCCTGGTCAAAATCGTTGATGGCAAATGGAAGTACTTCCCGCGGAAACAGTGGTAGATTCTGTTCCCCTAAGGACAGGTTGGCTCCTACTTTTGTGAATTTGTGAAACCCTAAGGGAGCCGGAGGGTCACTTCTGGTTAAATGGTGATTGGCCGGCTCCCTCGGCTTTTTGAGCCGCAAGCAAGGCCTCGGAAAGGGTAGGGTGACTTTTTCCACTCAGGTTCTACAGTTGGTGCTGGCAGGGGTTACCACGGGCAGCATCTACTCCCTCATCGCCCTTGGGTTCGTCACGATTTATAATGTCACGGGGATCATCAACTTCGCCCAGGGCGAATTCGTTACGCTGGGGGCCCTGAGCACGATTTCGCTTCTCAGCCTGGGACTCCCCATGACCCTCGCTATTCTCTTCTCAATTCTGGCCGTAGCGGTAGTGGGTGCTCTGATTCAACGGCTGGCTATACGCCCGGCTCGCCATGCCTCGGTGATAACCTTAATAATTATCACCATCGGTGCTGACATCGCCCTAAGGGGATTGGCCCTTATTCTTTGGGGGTCCGACCCCTATATCCTGCCCGCCTTCTCCCCGGGTGGACCGATTGCCATCTTCGGGGCGGTGATCAATCGTCAGAGCCTGTGGGTTCTTGGGATCACCGCGGTCACATTAGCGGCCCTCTTCCTATTTTTCGAGTATACCCTTGTTGGCAAAGCAGTCAGAGCCTGCGCCATTAACGCCAGAGCAGCCAGGCTGATGGGTATCGATACCGATCGGATGGCCCGCCTCTCCTTTGCCCTGGCCGCTGCCCTTGGTGCCATCTCCGGGATCGTCATCGCCCCCATTACCCTGCCCACCTATGACATGGGCTTGATGCTGGGGCTTAAGGGATTTGTGGCCGCAGCCATGGGGGGGCTGGTCAGCACTCAGGGGGCCGTAATAGGAGGCCTTCTGCTCGGGGTCTTGGAGTCCCTGGGGGCCGGCCTCATTTCTTCCGGGTATAAAGATGCTATTGCCTTCCTTATCCTTATTGGAATCCTTCTGGCGCGCTCAGAAGGCATCCTGAGTCCGCGGGAAGGGGCTTGAAGGGCAAGAAATCGGGCAACCTTTTGAGGCCTTTGATGAAGCGACTCCAGACACTTTTCTGTTATCTACCCCTGACCCTTTTTAGCCTGGTGGTGGCCCTGGTGCCCTTAGTGGTCAAAAGCAATTATTACCTCAGCGTCTTGATCTTTATAGGGATCCATGCCATCATGGTCATGGGTCTGTGTCTTTTGATGGGATACGCTGGCCAGGTCTCCTTGGGCCATGCCGCTTTCTATGGTTTGGGGGCTTATATCTCGGCCATACTTACCACCACCTATCAGGTGCCTCCCTGGGCGGCCCTTGCCCTGGCAGCCCTCTTTACCGCAGTGGTTGCCTATCTCATTGGCATCCCCATATTGAGGCTGACCGGGAATTTTCTGGCCATGGCCACCCTTGGTTTTGGGATCATAGTCTACATGGTTTTGATAAATTGGGTGGAACTGACCGGCGGGCCCTCCGGGCTGTCGGCCATCCCCCCCCTTTCCCTGGCTGGCCTGACCTTCGATAAGGACTACAAGTTTTATTATTTGGTCTGGACAGCAGTCTTCGCCATCCTCTCCCTCTCCCTCAACGTGGTCAATTCCCGGGTGGGGCGGGCTCTGCGTTCCATCCACGGGAGCGAAATCGCCGCCAATACGGTAGGGGTGAATACGGCTAGGTACAAGGTGAAGGTCTTTACTATGAGCGCCGTCTACGCAAGCCTGGCCGGAAGCCTTTACGCCCACTACCTGACCTTTGTTAATCCCTCCCCCTTTGGCTTCAAATTCTCGGTGGAGCTGGTAGTAATGGCAGTAGTAGGAGGCCTGGCCAGTCTTTGGGGGGCCATCTTAGGTGCGGGGACTATTACTGTCCTGACCGAGTTTCTCCGGGCGACAATGCCCAAGTTTCTGGGGCATGCCTCAGGAGAGTATGAGATTGTGGTCTTCGGGGTAATCCTGATGGTAGTGATGATCTCGGTGCCGGGGGGCCTGGCAGCCGGGCTAGAGAGGCTCACGCGGAGGTACTTCCGTCTCTCCCATT
The DNA here is from genome assembly GCA_016212365.1 of Candidatus Methylomirabilota bacterium. Lineage (GTDB taxonomy): Bacteria > Methylomirabilota > Methylomirabilia > Methylomirabilales > JACRGL01 > JACRGL01. The sequence goes on from JACRGL010000030.1 coordinate 2,567, forward strand.
CGGGATAGATGGGCCTTGGAGTCAGGAGTGGAGAAGCCCATCTTAGAAGTGAAAGACCTCCATAAGAGCTTTGGTGGCCTGGCCGCTGTCTCTGGCGTTAGCTTCGGCGTGCCCGAGGGCCAGATCAAGTCCATCATCGGCCCGAATGGAGCGGGCAAGACCACCATCCTGAATCTCATTACGGGGTTATTACCCGCTACCTCAGGGGAGATCTGGTTTAAAGGGGAGAAAATCTATGGCCTTCATCCTTATGAGCTGGCCTCTAGGGGTATTGCCAGGACTTTCCAGAACGTCCAGCTTTTCGGGAATATGAGTGTGCTGGAGAATGTCATGGTTGGCCGTCACCCCAAGACCCGGGTGGAGATCCTGGGGGCAGCACTGCGCCTGCCCAAGGCTCGCCAAGAGGAGAAGGCCATTTTAGAAGACGCCCGGGAGAGACTGAGGCTGGTGGGGCTCGAGAAACGGGCCCATGAGCCAGCGGCGAACCTCCCTTTTGGCCAGCAGCGGCTCCTGGAAATCGCCAGGGCCCTTGCCACCGAGCCCATC
>JACRGL010000036.1 GCA_016212365.1 Candidatus Methylomirabilota bacterium
AGCCTCTCCGCCTCCTGGGCCAGGGGGCCAATCTCTACCTTCTCCTGGGCCATAAGCTTGAGATTGCCAAGGAGGACCGACGTCCCGTTCCGCCTAAGGCGGGCCTTTATGCCGTGGCCAGGGATGGCCAGGAAGTCCTGAGGGTCTACCAATTCCAGGCCCTCCTCCTTCGCCCGATTGACTATGGCCTCCCCTAATGGATGCTCAGAGCCCTTCTCCGCGGAGGCAGCAAGGCGGAGCAGTTCGCGCGGTCCGAAGTCCGTGGTCCGTAGTCCGTGGTCGAGTCCCTGACTTTGGACTTTGGACTTTGGACTAAGGACTATGTCCGTGACGCTGGGCTGGCCTATGGTGAGGGTGCCCGTCTTGTCAAAAATTATGGTCTTTATCTTATGGGCAGTCTCCAATGCCTCCCCGCCGCGGATGAGGACCCCGTTCTCCGCCCCCTTTCCCGTCCCCACCATTATGGCAGTAGGGGTAGCAAGGCCCAGGGCACAGGGGCAGGCGATTATCAGGACAGCAACAAAGTTAAGGAGGGCAAAGAGGAAGGCAGGCTTGGGGCCAAAGGAGTACCAGACAATGAAGGTGAGGACTGCACCCGCTATTACCGCTGGGACAAAGTAGCTGCATATCAGGTCTGCCAGCCTCTGTATAGGGGCCTTTGAGCCCTGGGCCTCCTCCACCAGCTTTATGATCTGGGAGAGCACAGTGTCTTTCCCCACCTTGGTGGCCTCAAACTTGAAAGTCCCCACCTTATTGAGGGTAGCCCCTATCACCTCATCCCCCACCTTCTTCTCCACCGGCATGCTCTCCCCTGTAAGCATGGACTCGTCCACGGAGGAGTAACCCTCCCTTATGATCCCATCCACAGGGATTTTCTCGCCAGGCCTGACCACCACCAGGTCGCCGATACTGACTTCTGCTACTGGAATGTCCAGTTCCTGGCCATTCCTTATAACCCTTGCGGTCTTGGCCTGAAGGCCCATCAGGCGCTTTATTGCCTCCGAGGTCCGGCCTTTGGTAATGGCCTCCAGGAGGCGGCCCAGGATGATGAGGGTGATAATAATGGCTGCTGTATCGTAATAGACCTTGGCCTCTATCCCACGGTTTACAAAATATGAAGGGAAGAAAGTCATGGCAGCGCTGTATCCATAAGCGGCAGAAGTCCCACCCGCGATGAGGGTGTTCATGTCAGAGGTCCTGTGCTTCAAGGCCGCCCAGAAGCCCTTGTAGAACTGCCATCCCACCCAGAACTGCACTGGGGTGGTAAGGACGAGGAGGACAGAGAAGTCATTGAGGAAACGGGGCATCCATGGGAACCACTCAGGGAAGCTCCCCAGGAAGATGGGGACACTCAGGATAACACCAACCGCGAATTTCATCTTCAGGGTCCAAATCTCCCTCTCCCTGGCCTCTCTTTCTCTATCAACGGCCTCTTCTTCAGCTATGGCCTTATAACCCAATTCATGGATGGCCCTCAAAAGCTCAGAGACACCCACCTGGGAGGGGATAAACTCCACCGTGGCCTTTTCTGTTGCTAAATTCACACTGGCCTTTATCACGCCAGGGACAACCCTCAAGGCCTTCTCGATCTTTTCCACGCAGGAGGCGCAGGCCATCCCCTGAATAGCAATTGTGACCCTCTCAAGGCCTGCCTCGTAACCTAAGTCCCTTATGGTTTTTATAAAATCCATCTCCTGGGCAAGAGACGGGTCATAGACCACCACCGCCTTTTCAGCTGCAAAATTCACCGCTGCCTGCCTGACTCCTTCAAGCCCGGATAGCCCTTTCTCGATGGTGGCAGCACAGCTCGCACAGCTCATTCCCCGGATGGGGAGCTCTATACGTTTCAGTTCCACTTGGATTACCCCCTTAAACAAACCATTTTCGGCTTATGGCTTATGGCTAATAGCTTATGGCTGTTTCAGTACCATTGGGATTAACCCTTAAACAAACCATATCAGGATAACTAGGCCCAGGCCTACCATGGCAAGCCCTGAGCCCAAGCGCATTAGCCCTGTATGCTCCCTTTCCCACTGGGCCAGCCTCTTGGCCGCCAGGCGGTTGGTAGTGGCTACCAGGATTAAGGCCAGGGGCAGGATAAAGGCGCCGTTATAAAGGGCCAGATAGGCCAGGCCTTTCATGTAAGTGGCCTTAGATGCCAAGAGGCCCAGGGTAGCCACGTATATCCCCCCTGAGCAGGGCAGGGTGCAGATCCCTACCAGGAAGCCTGCCACTACCGTCGAAGTGGGCGTCGCCCTGTATATCCAGCCCTTTATCCTTTCCCAGCCAATATGGGGGATGGCGAGCCTCAATGGGAGGCCAGGGAAAAGGTATGTCTTTAAATTAATAAGGCCCAAGAAGATTACCAGGTAGGCACCTATGCGGGCCATCAGGTGGGGCTGATTTGTCAGGGTTAAGGCCTTAAGGATGCCCAGGCCTATGAGAAAGTATGTCGCGTATATGGCGGCCAGGTATATAGCCCCTATCTTCAGGATATCAGCCCTCAGCTTCCTTATAGTAAATAGAAAGGCCAGCAAAAATAGGAGAACGGCGAAGGCGCAGGGGTTGAGGCCGTCCAAGAAGCCCGCCGAAAGGACCGCAGGGAGCAAGACGCGAGACTCTACCGCTGGTTTAGTTAAGGGCGGTTGACCTTTCTCCCTTTTTAAATCCTCCAGATAAGCGTTAATGGGGGTGTCGACTCCGAGGTCTTTCACCTCCCCTTTAAAAGCCCATACCTTGTAAGCCTGGGGCCTACTCCCCATCTTGTCCTGGAAGACGATTA
>JACRGL010000039.1 GCA_016212365.1 Candidatus Methylomirabilota bacterium
CAGAGGCTCCTGGATCTGGAGACCCGGTATTTGGTGAGCATTGACGATCGGGCTACCGATGCCACAGGGTTTCATCGATTGCCCCCGACCAGTTGGGCCTTCACCACGGGGGGGGGTTATTTCTACACTACGGATATTAAACCCCTGGTGAGCTCATATTGCTCCCAATGCCACAGGGCAGGTGGGTCGGCAGCCAGGATAAGCCTGGATAGCTACGCCGATGTGAGGAAATACGTGGAACCCGGGAATGCCGAAAAGAGCCCTTTCTATAGCGTTTTAAGAGACAGCGTTCACCGCTCGGCCTTGGACAAGAGGGTCCTGGCCCAGGAGCACCTCATCCGAGACTGGATAAACAACAACAAAGCCGGAGATTGAACCTGGATATGGGTTCTTCAGGAAGGTTGTGATCAAATGAACCATATTTCCGCTAGCCATGCGGTTTCACTATCCTGGGGTTATATAAAGCCCCTATTTTCCAAGGTTTGTTATAATTTTTTTCTTGACAAACCCCCATTTTAGGGGTAATAGGCAAATTGATTAGTTCATAAGGGGTGAGGGTTAGATATGCTCTTTTTCTCGCGAAGAAGAGACCTGGTGGGATTGGACATCGGCACCAATTCTATCAAGGCTACTCAGCTTAAGCGAACCCGGGGCGGTTTGGAGCTCGTCCACTTCGGCATGGCAACCGTCCACCCGGAGACCATCGTGGACGGCGTCATTATGGATGCAGGGGCGGCGGCATCTGCCATCCAGCAGATCTTCACCGATCATACGATCACGACAAAAGATGTGGCAGTGGCCGTCTCAGGTCATTCGGTCATTGTCAAGAAGATAAAGATGGCCCAGATGAAGGAGGAGGAGCTTCAAGAGTCCATCCAGTGGGAGGCGGAGCAGTACATCCCCTTTGCCATCGAGGATGTAAGCATTGACTTCCAGGTACTGGAGAAGCCCCCCACCGAGTCCGGGGAGATGGAGGTCCTCTTGGTGGCAGTGAAGAAGGACGTCATCAACGACTACCTGACGGTGGTTACCACTGCCGGGCTTAATACAGTGATCGTAGATGTGGACGCCTTCGCCTTGGAAAACGCATATGAGATTTCTTATGAGGTAAACAGGGATGAGGTGGTGGCCCTGGTCAATTTAGGGGCCGCGGTAATGAATATCAATATCCTGAAAGGGGGCATATCCGAGTTCACTCGGGATAGTGCCATCGGGGGCAACCACTATACCGAATCTATCCAGAAGGCACTAGGGCTTAGCTACGAGCAGGCTGAGAGCCTTAAACTCGGGGGGGAGGTAGAGGGCCGGACCTTGAGCGATGCCAAGAGCATTATTGAGCTAGTGAATACGGAGCTGGCTGGCGAAATCCGGCGCTCCTTTGACTTCTTCCGCTCCTCCACCCAGAATGAAGTCATCCATAAGGTGCTCCTGAGCGGAGGCTGTGCCCGCTTGCCCGGGCTCAGGGAATACTTGGTGGAGAGCCTGGACATTCCTACTGAGATCGCCAACCCTTTGCGAAAGATAAAGGCCGATCCCAGAAAGTTCGATCCTGAATATCTCGAATACACATCACCCCAGGCAGCGGTCAGTGTGGGCTTGGCCTTAAGGCAGGTGGACGACAAATGATCCGCATAAACCTCCTCCCCAGAGCAGTAAGGCGGAAGCGGAAGCTCAATAAGCGGGTGATTCTGGGAGCCTTCTTGGCCTTTGTGGTTTTGATAGCCATGGGGTTATCCTGGTATGACCTGAGGGGTCAGGTGATAAGCCTCCGTCGTCAGATTGACCAGACCCGAGCTGACCTGGTCAGGCACCAGGATTTGCTCAAAAAGGTTGACCAATTCAAGGCTGACAAGCAAAAGCTCCAGGACAAATTGGCAGTCATAGATCGTTTAGTAACCTCCCAGGCGGGGCCGGTGAAGCTGCTGGACGAAATCAGCAAGCTAATCCCCAGCGAGATCTGGCTCACTTCCATTAATAAGAGTTCCTCTAAGGTGACCATACAGGGGTATTCTTTCACCAATTTTGGGGTGGCCGATTTCCTGACCCGACTCAACCAGGCCTCCTCTTTATTCCGGGATGTGGACCTGAGTTTTTCGGAGAAGGGGGCAGTGGAAAAGGTCCCCGTTGAGCGTTTCGAGATTACCTTAACGGTAAAGGGATAGCCTAAAGTGGCCATAAAGGCTTATTTCGCTAACATCCCCAAAAAACAGCTCTACATTTTGGTGAGTCTCCTCTCGGTGGGAGTGATTGCCTCCTACGTTTATCTCCTTTGGAGGCCTCTATACGAGGAGAAAGGTCGTCTAACCAGGGATCTTCAGGGTCTCCAGCGGGATCTCCACGAGAAGCGGCTCATTGCCTCTAATCTGAATCGTTTGCAACAGGAGATCGAATCTCTCCAGAACCAGCTTAAGGAGTCTGTCGCGAAACTCCCTGAGGAAAAGGAAGTCCCCAGCCTCCTTACCCAGATTAGCACCCTGGGAACCCAAACGGGTATCAGCTTCCTCCTCTTCAAGCCGGGGGCCTTGGTCTCCCGGGAATTCTACTCCGAGTTCCCCATTCAGATAAAAGTGGAGGGCACTTACCATGCCCTGGGACTCTTCTTTGATAAGATCAGTAAGATGAAGCGTATTGTAAACATCACCGACCTAAAGATCGCGGCCCAGACTGTGAGAAAGGCCACAGGGACCACCATCCTGGCCGAGTTCAATGCCGTCACCTTTACCTTCTCCGCTACGGGGGGAAAGGGAGCCGATGTTGGCAAGGCAGTTAAGAAATAAAGGAGGACGCTTCAATAAGGAGAGGTCTGGACTGGCTTGCCTCCTGGCATTGGTCCTCCTAGCCAGCCCGATGCTGGGTGCCTGTGCCAAGGAGAGGCCAAAATCGGCCCCGGAGGTCAGGTCTGCACAAAGGCCTGCTGCCCCTGGTGCACCTTCCCTTAAGGCCCAACCCTCCAAAGAGGCTACACCTGAGGCCCCTGCCTACGCCTATGACCCTAAGGGCCGGAGGGACCCCTTTAAATCCCTGGTCGTCGCTAAAGAGCCTACCCCTAGGGCAAAGAGCGGCCTGAGAACCTTAGAGGTCAGCGAACTCAAGCTGGCAGGCATTGTATGGGAGAATAAGGGCTATTATGCCCTAGTAGAGTCCCCCGAAGGCTTGGGATACGTAGTCCGTACGGGCGACATCATCGGTGAGGATGCCAGGGTTACCCGAATCACCCCTACTTCCGTCTTCATCCAATTCAAGTCCAAGTCCACTCTCCCGGGGCCAGGGCTGCGGGAGATCGAACTGAAACTCAAAAGGGAGGAGTGAACCATGCCTCGAAGGCCTCTATCCTGGACGCTCTATAGGATGGGCCTCCTTATGGTGGGCTTATATCTAATGGCCGGATGCGCGACCCAGACCCTAGTCACCAAGCCGACGGGTGCTGAGGAACCGGCCCCCATGGTGGTAACCCCTGCCCCGGTGGGGGAGACTCCTGCTGTGCCAGCCGAGAAGCCAGCAGCGAAGGGAGATATTCCTGTGCCGGAGAAGGTAGCAGAAAAGGAGCCTGCGGCGGCTCCTGGCCCTGCTCAGCCACCCGCCGAGACTCCAGAGGCGGTGACTCCTGCCCAGGCCGGCCAGGAGGCCCCAATGGGCCCATCCATTATCTCCAGTATCGTTGTCGAGGTGAGTACCCCCTCAGGTGCCTCCATGGTTATCACCTCTGACAGGGCCATGGCCAGCTATGAATCCTTCTCTCTGCCCGATCCTCCCCGCCTGGTGGTGGACATCCCCAATGCCTCCCACGGTATAGTCGGCCCTGTGGCTGTGCCCAATAAGGACGGCCTCATCAAGAAGGTCCGGACCTCCCAGTATAGGGATAAGCCTACCAAGATTGTCCGTTTGGTCCTTGACCTCCGCGCTTCTGTGCCATATCAAGTGGAGGCCCAGGGGAACCAACTTCGGGTGCTCTTGGGAGAGCTGATAGGTGAAGTCCCTCGGAAGGAGAAGGTAGTGGAGGCCCCTAAGGTAGCGGAGCCCGTCAAGCCGGCGGAAGTCCCCCCCGTATTAGTTCCACCCACCCCCGAGGAGGGCCGAGTTACCAAGGTGGAGTTCCAGCCCCTTATAGGGAAATCGCGGATTTTCATTGCTACTACCGGCAAGGTGACTTTTAAACTGGCCGAGACGGCGGACCCACCCAGCTTGGTGATTGATGTGTCTGATGCCCAGATTGCCCCCGAGGCCAGTAAAAGCATGGACGTGAGCCGCCTTCCTGGAACGGTAAGTAAGGTCCGCTCCGTCCAGTACCAAACGGAGCCCCAGAAGGTGGTGCGGGTGGTGGCCGATCTCAAGGAGAAGACTGCCTTTGAGGTGGCCCAGACGGAGAAGGGCATAAGCCTTGATATAATTACACCTCCGCCCAAGCCTGTCGAGAAAGTAGTGGTCGCCAAGCCAGAGGTCAAAGAGGCCCCTCCGGTGGAGAGGAAGCCAGCAGAGGTGGTGGCCCGACCCACCCCGGAAGTCCCCCCTGCCGAGGCACCACCTGGTCGGAGACTCTCTATGGATTTTAAGGATGCGGACATCAACAACATGCTCCGGATCATTGCCGAGGTGAGCGGCCTTAATATCGTCTCTGGTGAGGATGTGAAGGGCAAAGTTACTGTGCGCTTGATCAATGTCCCCTGGGAACAGGCCCTGGATGTAATCCTGAAGATTAACAACTTCGGCTATGTAAGGGACGGGAATATTATTCGGGTGGCCCCGCTCAGCAGGCTCGTGCAGGAGAAGGCGGAGAAGGCCAAAGCCGAGTCTGATGAACTCAGGGCCAAGGAGGCTCAAGCCGCTGCCCAGGTGAAGTTAGAGCCCTTACAGAGGATGGTAATCTCTGTTAACTACGCTAAGGCCTCTGACATGGTGAAAAACATAGATAAACTCAAGAGCCCCAGGGGCACTATCACGGTGGATGAGAGAACCAATACCATGATCCTTGAAGACCTGGCCAAGAACATCGAAAGTATGGAAGCCATGGTAAAGAGGCTCGACATTCCCACCCCTCAGGTCCAGATCGAGGCCAGGATCGTGGAAATAGACACCACCTTCACCCGAGACCTGGGCATCATGTGGGGTGGAGGGGCCAGGGTCCATGGGGAAGGGGAGTTTGCTAACCGCTTCAATATATTTGGCACTTTGGGGAGTGCCTCTATAACAGCCCCTACCCTTACCGCTACAGGCCCTGTTCCGGTCGCCGTCAACTTCCCGGTCAGCGGGGCCCCGGCCCTCGGGTTTACCTATGGCTCCGTCGCCAAGGCCTTCCTCCTGGGGGCCCAGCTTTCCCTCTTGGAAAAGGAGGGAAAGACTAGGATCCTCTCCAATCCCAAGATTGTAACCCTGGATAATGAGGAGGCCGAGATAAAGCACGGGACCCAGATCCCATATACCACTGTTGATAGCTCAGGGAGAACGGTAGTGGCCTTTATGGACGCCTTTATCCGGTTAAAGGTTACTCCCCATATCACCGCAGACCGGAGGGTCTCCATGAAGGTGGAAGCGGAAAAGACCGACGTTGGTGAGATAATACCCTATTCCGGAGGCTTTGCATATCCACTGAACACCCGAAAGGCCACAACTAAACTCCTGGTCTCCAATGGGGCCACCGTGGTCATAGGCGGGCTCTTGAAGACCACTGAGACTGTGAGCGAGCAGAGGGTCCCGTGGTTCCACCAGATCCCCATTTTGGGCTGGCTCTTTAAGACCCGCTCTATCTCTTATCCTAAAAACGAGCTCCTTATCTTCCTGACGCCTACCGTTGTTGAAGAGGTAAAGGGTTGAAAAAGGCCAGTTAGGGGCCTATAAATCTCTATAAAGCCATGAATGAACGCACGCCTCGGCGTGCGTTTTTTCTTTTTTTAAAGAGGAATTTGAGGTAATATACCCCTGATTACGCGCACTAAGCACAGCGCACTAAGAAATGGGAAAGAAATGCTCCGTTACCTAACGGCGGGTGAGTCTCACGGCCAATTTTTGACCGCTATCCTCGAAGGGGTGCCCTCGAATCTTCCCCTCTCTTCTGAGGAAATTGACCGGGAACTGGAACGCCGCCAGAAGGGCTATGGCCGGGGCGCTCGGATGGAGATCGAAAGGGATCGGGTCTCCATCACCTCCGGGGTGCGGCATGGACTCAGCTTGGGCGGGCCCATTACCATGGTCATTGTCAACCGGGATTGGGAGAATTGGCGCTCTACCATGGAGGTGGAAGCGGAGGGGAAGGGGAGGGACCCTCGCCCTCCAATGACTCGTCCCCGTCCAGGCCACGCTGACCTAGCAGGGGCTCTCAAATACGACCATCAAGACCTGCGTAATGTCCTGGAGCGTTCCAGCGCCCGGGAGACAGCGGCTAGAGTTGCAGTAGGGGCCGTGTGTAAGCGCCTATTAGGGGAGTTTGGAGTCCAGATCATAAGCCACGTTGTCGAGATAGGGGGAATTAAAACCCATGAATACCCTCTGCCTTTCTTGGAGATCTTCGAGAAAGCCGAAGGCTCGCCTGTGCGCTGCGCGAATCCCGAGGTAAGCCAGGCCATGGTCCGGCGGATTGAAGAGGCCAGGGACTCAGGGACCTCTCTAGGAGGGGTCTTCGAGGTAATTGCCCTCAACGTGCCGCCAGGTCTGGGTAGCTATATCCAGTGGGACCTCCGATTGGACGGCCGGCTAGCCCATGCCTTGATGAGCATCCAGGCCATCAAGGGGGTAGAGATAGGCCTAGGCTTTGAAGTTGCGAGCCGCCTGGGCTCGGAGGCCCATGATGAAATCTATTATGATAGTTCACGGTTCACGGTTCACGGTTCACGGTTCTATAGAAAGACGAACAGGGCCGGAGGACTGGAAGGGGGAGTTACTAACGGAGAACCCATTGTGCTGCGGGCCGCCATGAAGCCCATCGCCACCCAATATAAACCCTTGGCTTCGGTGGATTTAATTACCAAGGAACCCACCCTGGCCAGCGTGGAAAGGGCGGATATCTGTGCTGTCCCTGCTGCCTCTATAGTGGGGGAGGCGGCTGTGGCCTTTGAAGTCGCCCGGGCCTTCCAGGAGAAGTTCGGCGGTGACAGCCTGGCTGAAATGAAGCGCAATTATGAGAGTTACTTGGAATATTTAAAAGGGATCTAAGTGGTATGAGGAAGATCGTCATCACCGGCTTTATGGCCACAGGAAAGACTGCCGTCGGCCTCCTCCTGGCAAAGATGCTGGACCTTCCCTTCCTGGATACCGATGATCTCATTGAAGAGCGGGCGGGCAAGTCAGTAGCCGATATCTTTTCTGCCGATGGGGAGGCTTATTTCCGTCACCTGGAACGGGAGGTCATTGCAAGTCTAGCCGAGGCCGAGGACTGCGTTATTGCCACCGGTGGGGGGGCTATAGTTGATCCCGAGAATCTGCGCGCCCTCCGAAACAAGGGAGTACTGATTTGCCTTACCGCCACTCCTCATGTGATTCTTGAGAGGGTAGGGACTATGGATCATCGGCCTCTCCTCCACCATCCTAAGCCCTTCCAGCGTATTGAGGAGCTCCTCGCCTCTCGCCTCCCTTTTTATTCTCAGGCCGACTTCTCCATTGATACCTCCATGGCCAGGGTAGAAGAGGTGGCAGACAGGATCCTTACTCTTTTAGGCCTTGAGGTAAAAGGATAGGCATGGAGACCGTTTTGGTAAATCTAGGCCTCCGGGGCTATCAGATCTACATCGGGAGCGGCATCCTCTCTGAGCTTGGCTCTCTGTGTCGGCCTCTATTTTCCTCCTCCCAGGCCGTACTGGTCACCAACCCTCGGATTGGTACCCTTTATGGAGAGGAAGCCACGGCTTCCCTGAAGAAGGCGGGCTTTCGCACTGCCATTTTGGAGGTACCAGAGGGGGAGGAGCACAAGACCTTAGAAGAAGCGGCCCGACTTTATGATAGCCTTCTATCTGCCCAAGTCGACCGGAGGACCCCTTTGATAGCCCTGGGTGGAGGAGTCATTGGGGACTTGGCCGGCTTCACCGCCGCCACTTATATGCGGGGCCTCCCCTTCGTGCAAGTCCCTACCTCCCTGCTGGCCCAAGTGGATTCCAGCGTCGGGGGAAAAGTGGCGGTCAACCATCCCCTGGCTAAAAATCTTATTGGGGCTTTTCATCAGCCACGGCTGGTCTTGGCCGATCTGGCTGTTCTAAAGACCCTACCCGGAAGGGAGCTCCGGGCAGCCTTGGCGGAGGTGATCAAATACGGAGTCATAGCCGACCGTGCCTTCTTCGAGTACTTAGAGGATAAGCTTGCCGATATCCTAGCCCTAGATGGGGTGGCCCTCCAAAGGGTGGTCAGCACCTCCTGTAGGATCAAGGCCCGGATCGTAGAGGAGGATGAACGGGAGGAGGGCTTCCGGGCTGTCCTCAACTTCGGCCACACCTTCGGTCATGCCCTAGAGGCCCTAACCGGCTTTGAGTGTTACAGACATGGGGAGGCAGTAGCCATTGGCATGGTCCTGGCGGCCCGGCTCTCTGAGTTGATGGGCCTCTGTCCTTCAGAGGAGGCCGCTCGGATTGAAAGACTCCTTCGTCGGGCCGGGCTCACCACCAGGGCCCCCTTACCTCCGGAAATGCTTATAAGTTCTCTATTTTATGATAAAAAGGTGCGTGAAGGGGTGCTTCATTTTGTCTTGACAAAGGGTATAGGCCATGTTAAGGTGACCCCGATTTTCGAGACCGAAATCCTGCGAGGGTTGCTGGCTGAGGGCCAAGGGGTTAACGGTTTTTATGGCAGGGAAGGTTGACCTAACTCAGGATATAGAGAAATACGCGGAGAGGTGGTCCTTGGACCCCAAGTCCAGGGTCTTCGCTCAGCTCGCCGACGCATACCGCAAGGCGGGCATGTTGGAAGAGGCCATTCAGGTCTGCCTGGAAGGCCTGAGGGATCACCCCAATTACGCCAGCGCCCGGGTGGTCTTGGGGAGGGCCTACTTAGAAAAGGGTGCCCTTTCCGAGGCAGAGGCGGAGTTCCTCCGGGTCATTGAGCTGAGCCCCGACAATCTTCTGGCCCACAGGACCGTGGGGGAAATTTATCAACGCCAAGGGAGGTGGGCCGAGGCGCGGGTCCATTACCAAACAGTTTCGGATCTGAACCCCTTCGATCGAGAGGCCAAGGAGCTTTTGGCGGAGTTAGAGGCCTCCAAGGGGTTATCAGGGGAAGTGGGGTTACCGGCCGAGGAGAAAGTCCTGGAAAAAGAGGCTCAGCCCGAGGCCCCACTGTCCTTCCTCGAGAGGGGGCCCCTATCCGAACAAGAAGAGGTTCTCGCTACCGAGACCCTGGGTGATCTCTATCTCCAACAGGGACATAGGGATAGGTCTATTCAAATCTTTGAACTACTCCTGGCAAAGGACCCCACCAATGAGGCCCTCCGTCAAAAATTAGAAGGGCTACGATTTCGAGAAAGTGTCTCCCTTCGAAAGGACCCGAGCCCCTCGGAAGTCATAGAGGTAGAGGCCCCTACCCTCGAACCCAGTAGGGGAGAGGTGGAGGTCCTGAGGGTTCTGGAGGGCTGGCTGGTCGGACTGCGGCGGGCCCGAAGGTCAAAAGGGGACATTTTTTGAGCTTTGATAGGCTCCTTACCAATTTATTGGACAGCGTTGAGGGCTCGCTAGGAGCTATTTTGATAGGGATGGATGGGATCCCTGTCGAATGTGTGAACAGGGCGGCGGCCCTGGATCTCCCCCTTCTATCCGCCGAGATAGCCCCCTTTTTAAGGAATGCCCAAGAGGTGTCCTCTCGGCTTAATTGGGGAAGGGTAGACCGATTATCCATCTATATGGAGCAAGTTAATCTGGCCTTTTGGAGCATTGGAGGAGAGTACTATCTCGGCCTGGCTACTGTCCCCACAGGTCCTTTTGGCAAGGCACGCTCTAAAATAGGGGGGTTCTTGCCTGAGATAAAGGCAGAACTGTAAGGCAGGTCCCTTATCAATCCACAATCCTAACCCGTCTCTAGAATGCACTGGGGGTGCATTCTTTTATTTTGCTAAGACAATGAGGCGCATTCTGGTCGTCCACGGGCCTAATCTGAACTGGTTGGGGAAGAGAGAGCCCGAGATCTACGGAACCCTTACCCTGGATGAGATAAACCGTCGGATCGAGGCCTTGGCCACCGGGGAAGGTGCAGAGGTGCGTTTCTTTCAATCGAACCACGAGGGGGCTTTGATCGATGCTATCCAAGGCGCAGCGGATTGGGCAGATGCCATTGTGATCAATCCTGGGGGCCTCACCCACACCAGCGTAGCCTTGAGGGACGCCCTGGCAGGCCCAGCCCTACCCGTCATCGAAGTTCATCTGTCCAATATCCATCGGCGAGAGGGGTTTCGCCGCAGATCTTTGATCGCTGAGGTGGCAGTAGGCCAGATCTCTGGCTTTGGGGCCGAGAGCTATCTCTTAGGCCTGCGGGCAGCCTTGGAGCTACTGAAGCTAGAGGAAGGGTGAGCTATGTCCTCGAAGCGACTTGGCCGGATTCGCCAGGAGATGGCACGACTGGGACTCGATGGGCTTTTGGTTTCGAGCCTTCAAGACATCCGCTATTTGAGTGGGTTTTCTGGCTCTACGGCCTTGGCCCTGATAACCCAAAGCCGCGCCGCCCTAATCCTGGATTTCCGCTACCTAACCCAGGCCGCCAGGGAAGTTTCCCACTTTGAGATAGTCACCACACCTACCAAACCTTGGGATGCCGTAGCGAACCTCGCCCAGGACTGGAAGATCCAGCGGCTGGGGTTTGAGGCCGAGGACCTCTCCTTTTTCCAACACGAGAAACTCAAGGAGGGACTTCCCGATGTTACTTTGGTGGCCACCTCGGAACTTATAAAGGACCTTAGGATGGTGAAGGACTCGGAGGAGGTAACCCTTATCCAGAAGAGCGCTGAGATCCTTTCCATCACCTTAGAGGAAGTCCTGAGCGAGATCAAGCCCGGTCTCAGGGAAAGGGAGGTGGCGGCCCTTCTAGAATACCGGATGAAGATCCATGGTGCAGATAGAGAGGGATTCGATACCATAGTCGCTTCAGGGGAGCGTTCAGCCATGCCTCATGGTATTGCCTCTGACAAGGAACTCATTAAAGGCGAACTGGTCATAATCGACTGTGGCTGCGGGTATCAGGGATATAATGCCGATATCACCCGAACCATTGCCTTAGGGAAACCTTCGGCCAGGGCCCTGGAGATCTATCCGGTAGTGCTAAGGGCTCAGGAACAAGCCCTGGCAACGGCAAGGGTAGGGGTAAGGGCAGCTACGGTGGACAAAGCTGCTCGGCAGGTCATCGAGGGAGAAGGGTATGGGGAGTTCTTTGGCCACAACACCGGCCACGGGGTCGGCCTCTCTGTACATGAAAAGCCGACCCTCTCCCGGGACTCGGAGATCCCCTTAGAAGAGGGGATGACCTTCACCATCGAGCCAGGGATCTATCTGCCCGGAGTAGGAGGGATCCGCATCGAGGACACGGTGACCTTAGGCCTAAGGGGCCTAGAGGTACTTACCTCTGCGCCCAGGGAATTATTGATTTTATGATTTGATGGGGGTTAAAGGGTTTGATCTCTGCCATTGACCTGCGTCCCGGAGTGAAAATCGAGATTAAGCGGGACCCCTATATGGTTGTTGACTATCAACACGTAAAGCCTGGCAAAGGCGGTGCCTTTATGCGCACTAAGCTCAAGAATATGAGGACAGGGGCCCTGGTTGATAAAACCTTCCGCTCCGAGGAGAAGGTCCCTTTAGCCCGGATAGAGGAGCGGCATGTCCAGTATCTCTATCGGAGGGGTGCAGATTTTTATTTCATGGACCTGGAGACTTTTGAGCAGTTCTTCATGAATGAAGGGGAGCTGGACCCTGCCAAGGGATTCCTTAAGGAAGGGCTGACCATTACTATCCTCTTTCACCAGGGTAAGCCTGTTGGAGTTGAACTACCCCTATTTGTGGAGCTCACAGTTGCGAGGACCGATCCTGGCGTCCGGGGAGACACCGCCTCCGGGGGTTCTAAGCCGGCTACCCTGGAGACGGGGGCAGTCATTCAAGTCCCCCTCTTTATCCAGGAAGGGGACAGGATCCGGGTGGATACCCGCACCAGGACTTATGTAGAGCGGGTTTAGCCAAGGAGTCAGGAATGAGCCTTAAAGAGGTCAAAGAGATTATCAAGCTAATCCAGGACACGGACATCGAAGAAATAGAGCTGGAGCGGAAGGGTTTCCGGGTGCGACTGAGAAAGAAAGGATCCTCAGGGACTCCCATCTTTTACCCGCTCCCTCCGCCAGGCCAGCTAGCCACCACTCCGGCCCCCAAAGCCTTAGAGGTGGTGGCCAAGGGCGGGGATAACTTGATAACTATTGAGTCTCCCATGGTGGGCACCTTCTACCGGGCCCCAGCCCCGGGCGCTGAGCCTTACGTAAGAGAGGGAGACATGGTAGAGAAGGGCACTGTGCTGTGCATCATCGAGGCAATGAAGCTGATGAACGAGATAGAGGCCGAGATCAAGGGTCGCATTATCTCCATTTTGGTGGAAAACGCCCAACCGGTAGAATACGGCAAGGCCCTGTTTCTACTGGAACCCCTCTGAAAAAGCTCTCAGCGGTCGGCTGCCAGCGGCCAGATTATGACCCTGATAGCTGATAGCTGATAGCTGACAGCTGCCATGTTCAAAAAGATTCTTATTGCCAACCGGGGAGAGATTGCCCTCCGGGTGATTCGCGCCTGCAAAGAGTTGGGCATCAGGACGGTGGCCGTATACTCCGAGGCCGATCGGGATTGCCTTCACGTCAAGGCAGCCGATGAGGCCATTTGCATTGGCCCTCCTGATGCAGCCAATAGCTACCTCAATGTGAACCGGATCATCAGTGCCGCCGAGATTACAAAGGCGGAGGCCATCCATCCGGGCTATGGTTTTTTGGCAGAAAATGCCTATTTTGCCGAGGTCTGTGAGGCCTGCCAGATCAGGTTCATCGGCCCTCCTCCTGAGGCTATCCGCCTGATGGGCGACAAGGCCAAGGCCCGCCAAACAGTAAAAAAGGCAGGGGTAAGGGTTTTGGAGGGGAGCGATCTGGTGGTCGGCTCCCAGGAGGAGGCCCTGGCCCTAGCCTCGGTCATTGGATACCCCATTATGATCAAGGCCTCGGCAGGGGGCGGGGGACGGGGTATGCGAGTGGTCTCCTCAGAGGAGGCCCTCCCCCAGGCCTTTGCTATGGCTCAGGCCGAGGCAGCTGCAGCCTTTGATAATCCTGCCGTTTATATAGAGCGATTCGTCCAAGAACCTCGCCATATAGAGTTTCAGATCCTGGCTGACGCCCAAGGGCAGATCCTCCACTTAGGCGAGCGAGACTGCTCTATTCAGCGCCGCCACCAAAAGCTCCTTGAGGAATCACCTTCCCCAGCCCTCTCTGGAAAGCTACGTGAGGAGATGGGAAAGGCGGCGGTGGAGGTGGCGGCCGTAGCCGGCTACGTGGGTGCGGGAACTGTGGAGTTCCTGTTGGATAAGGATGGGGGCTTCTATTTTATGGAGATGAACACTCGAATCCAGGTGGAGCACCCCGTGACTGAGATGGTGACAGGCCTGGACCTAGTGAAGGAGCAGATCCGAATCGCCGCCGGTGAGGGCCTTCGATTCAACCAAGGCGAGGTAGCCCTACGGGGTCATTCGGTGGAATGTCGCATAAACGCTGAGGACTCCCGGGATTTCCTCCCCTCCCCAGGGAGGATCACGGACCTCCGCTTACCCGGAGGACCCGGGGTCCGGGTGGATACCCACGCCTATCCCGGTTACGTCGTCCCCCCCTTTTATGACTCCCTCCTCGCCAAACTCATAGTCCACGGGGCTGATCGGGAAGAGGCATTAGCCCGGATGCGGAGGGCCCTCGATGAGTTTGTTGTGGAAGGGATTAAAACCACTCTTTCCTTTCACCGTTCGCTCCTACAGGATTCCGCCTTCCTTAAAGGCAAATTCTCTACCAGTTTTTTGGAGAGGTTTAATACCCGCTAGGGCCGAAAAAGCCATTGACATAGTCGGTAAAACGAGGTTATAATCAATAAAAATTGGAGCCCAGGAAAGGAGGTGGTATGGCCAATTTTAGCATGATTGTCGTTAAATCATGGGTTAGCGATCAAAAAGGAGGAGATTTAATTATGAAGATTGATGGCATGTTGAGGTGGGGATTTCTGACGGTCATTTTGGTCACTCTGCTGGCCCTGGGGTTCAATGTAAGTCCAGTAGCGGCCCAGGCGGTAAAAGACGAGTGGGGCATTATTACCATCCCAAAGGGGGGCACCATTAAGATAGGCTTTGGTGCTGCCCTTTCAGGCGATTATGCAAAGCTGGGAATTGATATCAAGAACGGGGCCCAGCTTGCTGTGGAGGAAAAGAAGACCATTCAGGGTTTTAAGATAGCCTTAGAGGTGGGGGATGATCAGTGCGAGGGCGCGCCTTCGGTGGCCTTGGCGGAAAAGTTGGGGGCTAACCCCTCTGTGGTAGGGGTTGTGGGGTATATGTGCAGCGGCGGCAGTATCCCGGCCTCCGATGTCCAAAACAAATATAAAAAGGTTATGATCTCGCCCTCCTCCACGGCCATTGCTTTGACGGCCAAGGGATTGCCGGTGGTCTTCCGCGTTTGCCCCAACGATGGTGCCCAGGGCACTGTGGCCGGGAAGTTCGTCCTGGAAAAGCTAAAGAAGAAGAATGTGGCTATAATTCACGACAAGAGTGCTTACGGCCAGGGAATCGCCGATATTGTTAAGGCCACTGTGGAGAAGGGCGGAGGCAAGGTCCTCTCCTACGAGGGGATTACTAGAGGGGACAAGGACTTCTCCCCAGTCCTTACCAAGATCAAGCCCCTCAAGCCTGAGCTCATCTACTTTGGGGGTATGGCCGCTGAGGGGGCCCTGATCGCCAGGCAGATGAAGGACGTGGGCATTGACGCTATCTTCATGAGCGACGAAGGCCTCCATGACGTGAAGGACTTCATTGGCGCGGCGGGAAAGGCCTCGGAGGGAGCCTATATTACGGCCCCCCGGGTTGAAGAAAAGGCCAAGGCCGTAGTGACCTTCAAGGAGAAATACGAGAAGAAATTCGGTCCCTTAGGGGTCTTTTCCCGGCAAGGCTACGATGCTACCGTGGTCCTGATGAGGGCTGTGGAGAAGGTGGCCAAGAAGCAGCCCGATGGGAGCCTAGCCGTAGGGCAGAAGGCCCTGGCGGATGCCGTGCGGGCCACCAAGCTTGAAGGGGCCACTGGCAAGATTGCCTTCGACGCTAAAGGGGACAATACGGGAGCAGAATGGAAGGTTACTACTGTCAAGGGCGGGAAATTCGAAGACGTGAAGAAGTAACCACCTTATGATCCTTGTTGTAAAATGAGGTAGGCGGTCACCGCCTACCTTTCTTTTTGTTTCCAAGGGCCTGGGATGGATTTGGAAGTCTGGGCGCAACAATTGATCAATGGGCTTACCATTGGGGGGGTATATGCCCTTATAGCCCTGGGCTATACCATGGTATACGGCATCCTCTTTATGATCAATTTTGCCCATGGCGAGATCTTCATGGTGGGGGCCTATGCAGGGTTCTACTCTCTCACCGCCCTTATGGCCTTTGATCTGGTTAACTCCAATCTCTTCCTGGCCCTCCTGATCGTCTTTCTGGTGGCCATGGCAGCCTCCGCTATATTAGCAGTGGTAGTGGAGCGAATAGCCTATCGGCCTTTACGCCGGGCCCCCCGCCTTGCCCCTTTGATCAGTGCCATCGGGACTTCTATCTTTCTGCAGAATGCGGTGATGCTCCTGGCCGGGGCCAGGATGAAGGTCTATCCCGATGTCCACCCGGAAGGGCGGATCTTCCTCGGCGGTATCGGGATCTCTTATATAAGGATTATCATGGTGGTCATCTCCGTTTAGATGCTGGTCGGCCTTTACCTCTTTGTGATGAAGACCAAGACGGGGAAGGCCATGCGGGCGGTGGCCGAGGACAAGGACACCGCGGCCCTCATGGGGATCAATGTGGACCGTATCATCGTCACCACCTTTTTCCTTGGCTCGGTCCTGGCAGGGGCAGGGGGGGTAATGGTGGGGATGTTTTACACCCAGATCAATCATATGATGGGCTTTGTTCCAGGCATCAAGGCCTTCACCGCTGCCGTCTTGGGGGGGATAGGCAACATCCCCGGGGCCATGCTGGGGGGCTTCTTTTTGGGAATCGCCGAGACCTTCGCTGCCCAGATCATGCCCGCAGTTTATAAAGACGTAGTGGCCTTTAGCCTCTTGGTCCTTATCCTCATATTCAGGCCCACAGGGCTGCTGGGAGAAGTCCTAGGCAAGGAGAAATAGGCAGCAGGGACGACGGAAGTATGTTAAAGAAGGGATTCGATTTCATCGCCCGATGGGGGGTCATCGATAAGGTTTGGGGGATCGATAACCGTATAAAG
>JACRGL010000034.1 GCA_016212365.1 Candidatus Methylomirabilota bacterium
ACCAAGCTGGCGGGTGAGCACCTCTGCCAGCTCTATTATAGGAACTACGGTCTACATGTAGTTTCCCTCCGCTATTTCACTGTCTATGGGCCTCGCCAGAGGCCGGACATGGCCTTTCACCGCTTTATCCGTTCCCTCCTCCAAGGGAGTCCCCTAAGGATTTATGGCGATGGGGAGCAGACGCGGGACTTCACATATGTCTCTGACGCGGTAGAGGCAAACCTGCTTGCCCTGAGGGAAGGGGTAGAAGGCATGGTCTTCAACATCGGGGGTGGTTCGCGGGTAAGCCTGAAAGAGGCGATAAAAGTCCTGGAAAGGATCACGGGCAGACAATCCCAGATTATCTATGATAGGCCCCAGAAAGGGGATGTCCGCCACACCTTTGCCGATACCTCCAGGGCCCAGGCCATCCTGGGCTTCTCACCAAAAATCCCCCTTGAAGAAGGCCTCCTTAAAGAGGTAGAATGGGTTAAAATGGCTCTGGCCTCAGGATTGATTTAAGGCGTAACTCAACCCTTTAGGGTTGATTGGGTCAAGGCTAAAGCCTTGAGATACGGGAGTTCGTGGGAATTAAAGAGATTCTAGAGCTTACGGGGTATGGTTTCTTCATAGGCTCCTATGGCACGCTGGTAGGGATAGGAGGGGGCTTTCTGCTGGTTCCCTTCATGCTATTGTTTTACCAGGCGACCCCCCAACAGGCCGCAGGGACCTCCCTCTGGGTGGTATTTCTCAATGCCTCCTCAGGGACCTGGGCTTACGTTAGGCAAAAGAGGATTGATTACAAGAGTGCCTGGAAGTTCTCTTTGGCTACCATTCCCGGGGCCATCCTTGGCGTTTACCTTTCCCTTTATTTCACAGCGCGCTCCTTCCGCCTTGTCTTTGGGAGCCTCCTTTTAGCCCTTTCCCTGTTTCTTGTATTTAAACCCGATACTGGAGGGGAAAGGGGCCATAGCTTTAGACTCGAAAATCCCCATTCCCCCTATGTCAAAAGGGATATTCTTGACGGCCAGGGGATGAGGCATGTCTATTCCTTTGATGAAGGGATGGCTATCCTTTTTAGCTCCTTTCTAGGCTTTTTCTCCAGTATCCTGGGGATTGGGGGTGGCATCATCCAGGTCCCTGCCCTGGTCTACCTCTTCAGCTTCCCTACCCATGTTGCTACGGCCACATCCCAGTTTGTTCTGGCCTTTACAACCCTATGGGGGGCCCTTTTCCATGGCCTGGCTGGCAACGTCCTATTAGCAAAAGCCATCCCCATGGGCCTGGGGGCCATCCTGGGGGCCCAGGTAGGGGACTGGATGGCCAAGAGGGTGCGGGGCCCTCTGATAATTCGCCTCCTTTCTTTGGCTTTATTTATAGTAGGCTTTCGCCTCCTCTCGGAGGCTATGGCCTGGTATAGGGGTTAGGTCATGGTTCGGGAGGTAGAGAGAATTCTGGGGGAGCTCTCCGCCCTTCGCCGGGACTTAGAAGACCTCCGCCGGAGGTTGGAAAAGGAGAGCCCCTCCTTAGAAGACAGCCTCCGGCGCCGCGGGTTCAGGCTGGGGAAATGGAACCCTACTGAAGAGCTCATCTTCCCTGACGACCTCCCGCCTGCCCAGATAGATTATCTCTTCGAGATGCTCCACAGGTACTCCTTCCGCATCTTCCTCAGGGACGTTATCGCCCACCGGGAGGCCCTGCGGGCTTCCCAGCTTACTAAGTTCTGTTCTGCCCCTACTGTGGGGGAATACCTTGATTTCCTGGAGAAGGGACGTATAATTGAAACTGTAGATCCTCTAACCTATCGCCTGGCCAAGGAGACGGTGCGGAGCTTCGGGGGGACCCTGGAATGGTTCGTGGCCCAGGTCTTCGAGCGGGAGTTCCGCTCCCCCGCCCTCTGGGGGGTGCGTTTGATGGACCTGGACGTAGGGGGGGATTACGACGTCCTCGCCCGGGTGGAGGGCCGTTTGGTATACCTGGAAGTTAAGTCCTCCCCACCGAAGCATGTCGAGCAGAGCGAAGTAGGGGCCTTTCTGGATCGGGTAAACCAGCTCTTGCCTAACATAGCCTTATTCTTAGTGGATACCGAGCTCAGGATGAAGGACAAGGTTGTGGTCATGTTTGAGGAGGAGCTCAGGAGGAGGTTCGGGGCCTGGGCCAGGCGCCGGCATCCAGTGAAGAGGCTCTTTGACGAGGTATTCTTTTTGGAGGAGCGGGTCTTTATCGTGAACAGCAAGCCCAACCTGGTGAGCAACATGGGCCGGTGCCTGCGCTGGTGGTTTGGCAGGCAGGCCTGATTGGCTAGAGGGAGGCGGCCATGATTAGAAGAGCAGCAGTTGCGGGTTCCTTTTATGCCGGGACAAGGGAGCGGCTCCGCTTTCAACTGCGGGATTTGGTGGAGACCGACCAGAAAAAGGAAAGGGTGATCGGGGTGGTGGCCCCCCATGCTGGATACATGTATTCGGGGAAGGTAGCAGGTGCGGTCTACTCGCGAATTACCTTCCCTGAGGTCTTTGTCATCCTCTCCCCCAATCATACGGGCTTAGGGGCAGGGGCGGCCATTATGACCTATGGCGAGTGGGAAACGCCCCTCGGGGCGGTGCCCATTGATTCAGCCCTGGCCCAGACCATATTGACCCATTCACAGACCCTGGAGGAGGACCACCTGGCCCATCTAAAGGAGCACTCCCTGGAGGTCCAGCTCCCCTTCCTCCAGTATTTTGGCCAGCCCTTCAGCTTTGTCCCCATATGCCTCTTCAGTCATGAGTATGCCGCCTGCCAGGATATAGGCCAGGCCGTGGCCGCTGCAATTCAGGAATCGGGGAGATCGGTGACCGTCGTCGCCTCTACTGACATGAGCCACTATGTCCCCCAGCAGGTAGCCGAGGAAAAGGACCGGAGGGCCATCGACGCCATCCTGACCCTGGACCCCCCAGGGCTCCATCAGACCGTCCTTAAAAACCGCATCTCCATGTGCGGCTTCCATCCCACCACTGCCATGCTTATAGCTGCCAAGGCCCTGGGGGCTCAATCGGCAGAGCTCGTCAAGTACATGACCTCGGGGGATGTGACCAAGGACTACGACCAGGTAGTGGGCTATGCCGGGCTGTTGATAAAATAATGGAAAGGGGATATAGAATTGGGATGAGGGAGGCCATCCTCTATGAGAGGCTAGATGGAAAAAAAATCAAGTGTAAGCTCTGCCAGTATGGCTGCGTCATAGGGCCTGGAAGAAAGGGGCACTGCTGGGCTAGGATTAACGAGGAGGGAAAGCTATCCGCAACCACCTATGGCCAGGTCTCTTGCCTCCGGGTGGCCCCTATGGAGGTGAAGCCCCTATTCCACTTCTACCCTGGCACTTACGCCCTCACCTTTGGCTCCTGGGGTTGCAACTTTCGATGTCCTGGATGCCAGAACTGGGACATTGCCCACCGGGAGCTGGCGGAAGGCAGGGCCGAGTTTATCGGGCCGGAAGAGGCAGTGCGCCTTGTCCGGCGGAGTGGCTCTCAGGGGATCTGCTGGAGCTACAACGAGCCCACCATCTGGTTTGAATATACCTTGGAAGGGGCCCGACTGGCCAAAGAGCAGGGGTTTCATACCTCTTACGTCACCAATGGCTATATAACTAAAGAGGCCCTGGACCTGATCGGACCTTATCTGGATGCCTTCCGCGTGGACATCAAGGCCTTCTCCGGGTCCAGCTATAAGAGGATCGCCAATATTGCCAGGTTTGAGGGCATCCTGGAGTCCACTTCCTATGCAAAAAACCGCTGGGGGATGCATGTGGAGGTGGTGACAAACCTTACACCGGGCATCAACGACGACGAAGGGGAACTTCGGGCATTGGCTAAATGGGTCTTGAAAGAGCTGGGCCAGGAAACCCCCTGGCATGTAACCCGCTTCATTCCCCACCTAAAGCTCTCTTACCTTCCCCCAACCCCGGTAAAGAGACTGGAACGGGCCATAGAGATAGGCCGGGCGGAAGGCCTGAAGTTCGTCTATATCGGGAACGTCCCGGGCCATCCTTGGGAGCACACCTACTGCCCAGGGTGCAGCCGCCTCGTCATCCGCCGCGGTGACTATCGAGTTTTGGAGCACTTCGTTGAGAGCGGAAAGTGCAAGTTTTGCGGGACAGACCTACATATAAAGGGAGAAGTGACCCTGTCCCGCAGGTTGCTCTTTGAATAGGACTTTCTAAGAATTAGGGCAATTCATCCTAAATAATGCATGAAAATAGCCACCCGTTGATTTTATTATGTAGATGCTTGATTCATCGAGCCATTGTAGTTGCCCCATTTATGGGGCGAGGGCGGGGACAGGCCGATGAACATCGGCCCGCCCCTGCTGTAGGGGCCGACCTCGGGGCACCCGCTTTGAGCGGGTCGGGCCCTGTGCCTGATAAATCAGGCAACTACACAATTGGTGCATTATTCGCGTTCATGAATTGCCCTGTTTAGAATTGAGTGTGCCATTAGAAGGGATCTCAAAATCCATCTACAGCCTGGGTTCAAGCACCAGGACGTGGGAAGAGTTCCTCGAAATCCTGGTAAAATTCGGGATTGAGCTCTTGTTAGACGTGCGGAGCTTTCCTACCAGCAAGTATGAGCACTTCAAAAGAGAGAACCTGGAGGATACTTTAAAAAAGGCCGGCTTTCAGTATGCCTATCTTGGACGGGAGCTGGGGGGTTATAGGAAAGGGGGATATGAGGCCTATACCAGGACCCCTTCCTTTCTTAAAGGGGTAGACCTCCTGGAAGAAAAAGCCCTTGGAAAGAAAGCGGTTTTTATGTGTGCTGAGCGACTTCCCTGGCGCTGTCATCGTCGTTTTATTGCTGCAGAACTGGAGCACCGGGGATGGAATGTTATCCATATAATAGATATAAAGCGAACATGGGAGCCTGGCCCCAACTTCTACCTTTCTTTACGCCGCTCGGAGAGGTAGGTCCTTACTGGTCGGTCCTTTGCCTGACCTAACAATGGCAATTCCCTGCTCACGGGTAAGGAAATTCCGCAGATCCGCACCTTCAAGCTCCCTGAGGACTCTTGGGACCGACGAACCCACGAAACTGGCGAAGCCAGATGATATATGACTTTTCCGTACTGAGCGAGCGGTGCTTTAGGCGAAGGGCCTTTCTGGTCTCACCCTCCGATCCCCCATGCCTTGACAAACACACCAAAATATGCTATTTTCTCCAACCAATACAATAATATAAAAATAAATGTTAGGCTCATCAATATAAATCATTTCCCCTTGACAATTATAAAAATCTGGCTATATTATAGCTATAATGCAATACGAGATCATTTTGTCACCAGAGGCAGTTGAAGATCTGAAGCAATTAGACGCCCATATTAGGGCAAGGGTCAAAGATTTAATAGAAGTTCATTTGAGACATGAACCCACAAAGGCAAGCATAAGCCGGATAAAGAGGTTAAGAGGTCTAAGGCATCCCCGGTATAGGTTAAGGATAGATGAAATTAGGGTATTTTATGATATAAAAGAAAACAGAGTAGAAATACTTGCAATAATTCCAAAATCAAAAGCCATGGAATGGCTTGAAAAGGTGGGAGAAAAGATATGAAGAAAGTAGCTTTGTCGGAAGTTAAGGATGATCTCTCCAGATTTTTACGGTTGGCGGAGAAGGAGGAGATTGTTATCACACGTCACGGAAAGCCTGCGGGTATCTTGATAGGTTTCAAAGACGAAGAAGATTGGTTCGATTACCTTTTAGAGAATGATCCGAGGTTCCTCCAGAGGGTTGAGCAAGCCAGGAAAAGTCTAAGGTCAGGTGCAGGAATAAGAATAGAGGATATGTAGAGCCTAACAAACCAATCCAGCGGACGGCTGATAGCCGCCGCTGATTTTGATCGTTAGGCAGCTTCGGGAGCAGCGTATGCAAGAAGACCTAGCTGAGCTTCGCGGCCTCGTCGGAGAGGCGACCGCGGGAATCGCCCCGGAGTACTTCTTGCTGCCGGTCGCCGGCGTCCAGGGTGGCGAGCCGCTCGTGGAGTATCGGGAGCGTGTCTACGCGTACGAGTTGTACCATCAGCTACGCCAGCGATGGCCCCGGTGGAGATACTCACTTGGGGGCGAGGTTGACAAACAAGGGCACCCCATCGTGCGAGGTGGCGACCTGGACAAAGCGAAGCCTGATCTGCTGGTGCATGTGCCCGGCGAAATGAATCACAACCTCGCGGTCATCGAGATCAAGCCCCTCAGGCCGGATGCCAATCCGGCTGAGGCCAAGGCCATCCGGCGAGACTTGCGGAAGCTCATCGCCTTCCGGGGGGTTGGATACGCCGCAGCCTTCCTGATCGTATTCGGGGAGCCTATTGACCGTGTGCGTCAGTATGGACGTCGCAGTCAGGAGGCCGGCATCGACATCGGACTTGTGGAGCTGTATCACCATCCGCGTCCGCGAGAGCGGGCACGCACTGTTCACTGGTAGGGCACTGCCTAACAAGCGGCTGCAGCGAACTGGCGGCCGCGCCCGCCTGCCGCGGCTTACCCGGAGCGTTAGGCGTCTTTATGGCCAATCATGGGGGTAGAAATGTACGAACGTCATCATCAGCCGTTACTGCCCAAGGAAGCATTTATCAGAAGACAGGCCGTGCACGCCTCTCTCGCTGCTGCAATCGTCGTCGGCTCTCTGTTACTCGGCATAGTGGGCTATCACCTGGCAGAAGGTCTATCTTGGATTGATTCCTTTGTAAATGCTGCGATGATACTAGGTGGCATGGGTCCTGTAAATGAATTACACACGAACGTTGGCAAGCTATTCGCAGGCTTCTATGCCCTGTTTTCAGGAATTGTCTTTTTGCTGGGCGTTGCCGTCCTATTTGCACCAGCATTTCATAGGTTTCTACATCATTTTCATTTAGAAATTGAGGATGACGACGGTGCAAATGAGAAAGCAGCTCAAACGCAAGATGGATGAAAGTGACAAAAGACGCCTAACAACTCGTTGCAGGGGAACGGTCCACGCTTTTTGCTTCACGCTAAGCGTTGTGCAGGCACGATGTGGGTTGCCCGTCCCCTGAACTCGGGCGTTAGGCATTTAACAGTTTTTGGAGCACCAATGAAAAATCTGTTTCCTTTCACTCTCATGGCTTTCTTGGCGGGGTGTGTTGCTGTCCAGCCGATGTCGGAAAGGGGAAACTTTCTCACGTATGAACACGGAATCGGCAAGCGCGCATTCGAGGAGGTGTACAAAGACGCGGCTTCTCGTTGTGAGGCGAAAGGACTGGTTGCAATGCAGACCTCAACAAGCTGCCCGTTCCGTTGTGTTACCAACTTCGAGTGCGTGAAAAAGTGAGTTCAAACAAAATCGCCCCTTTTACCTCAGTAGGCGTAACCCGTCCATCGAGAGGGACGCCCCACAAGCGGGGTGCCCCTCATGTCGAATGTTAGCCGCTAAAGGATAATCCGATCGAATAATGGAACAATATCGTGCATGCTCGATTTTACATTGATCCAGAAACTGAGTTACCCCATGTGGAAAAGGAAAAAGGGCCCCGGAAAAGGAAAAAGGGGACAGGCTATTTTTTACTGTTAATACAAGAAAAAATCTACCGAATTCACTGCACCAGACCGCCTGAAACGGATGCCAATCCAGTCTGTCAAGGGTGGCAATATAGCTTGTCTTTCTATCCAGAGTCTTTCGCCATTAGGCGGCTGGTGAACTCGAGCGTTCGGCCGCTCCCCCTCGTAGGTCTCAGGAGGTTTCCATTCGCTTCGCAATCTTTGGCACAGGCGGCGCGGGCGGTTACTTTGGCGCGCAACTAGCACGTGCGGGAGAGGATGTCGTTTTCATCGCGCGCGGTGAGCATTTGCAGGCGATCCGCACGCAGGGTCTGCGAGTTGAAACCCCCAAGG
>JACRGL010000029.1 GCA_016212365.1 Candidatus Methylomirabilota bacterium
CACTTCCCCAGGGTAGTATAGCCAATCCGGCGGAAGGCAAAGTTTCCGCTTCCGAATTCATGGATTCCCTTGAGAAGGTTAATTAAAATTATATGCCTTCGCGACCCGATCGTCTTTTATGACCAGGCCAACACGGAAATGGATAATGCGCCGGGCATAAGAGGCGATCTCCGCCTCGTGGGTTACCAGGATAATGGTAATTCCTGCCTCCCGGTTCAGCCGCTGGAAGATAGCCATGATCTCCATACTGGTGCCGGAGTCCAGATTTCCGGTGGGCTCATCAGCCAGAATAAGGGAGGGGTCATTGATCAAGGCCCTAGCGATAGCCACTCGCTGCTGCTCCCCGCCGGAGAGCTGGTTTGGCTGATGGTGCTCCCTGCCGGCCAGGCCAACCTCGTGAAGGTTCTTTAATGCCTTGGCCTGCCGCTCCCTGGTAGAACTCCCGTTGTAGAGGAGGGGGAGCTCCACGTTCTCCAGGGCGCTGGTGCGGGGAAGCAGGTTGAAGGTCTGGAAGACAAAGCCGATCTTCCTGTTCCGGATCTGGGCGAGTTGGTCCCTGGAAAGCTCTTCTACCTTTTGGCCATCAAGGCGATAGGACCCTGATGTTGGCTTATCGAGGCAACCCAGAATATTCATAAAGGTGGACTTCCCGGAACCCGAGGGTCCCATGACCGCCAAGAATTCACCCATCTCCACAGATAGGGAGACCCCGCGGAGGGCAGGGATTGTAACCTCCCCCATGCGATAGATTTTCACCAGATCGATAGCCTCGATAAGTGGAATTGACATTTTTGTAGAGTGGCAGCTTGTCTGCCACGTTCCAACATCGGGGACAAGCTCCGACGCTACGCTGATTGCTGGCCGCTGACCGCTCTTTTCAGAATCGGAGGCCAGGAGGGCCCGAAGGCTGAGGTGTAACTCGGGCTTTCTCCCCGGCGCTGGAACCCACGATTACTACCTCGCCCTCCTTCAATCCTTCCATGACCTCGGTCATCTGGCCGTCACTAATGCCCAAGCGCACCCATCTCTCGGTAGGAAGGCCATTTTGAAGGACCCAGACCCGCTGCCGGTCGATGGAGCTTGTCCTTTCCTTCCCTTCCATTTTCTGGGAGAGGCCACCGGTCCTGGCCGATCTTTCGCCCTCGCCCCCCTTTGACTCGAGTCGGACCCGGAAGGCGGAATTGGGCACCAGAAGTGCATTCTCCTTTCGAGCCACTAAGATCTTGACATTAGCAGTCATCCCGGGCATCAGCTTGAGATCCAGGTTAGACACCCGGACTACCACATTATAGGTGACGACGTTCTGTATCATCTGAGGGGCCTGCCGGATCTGCACCACCTTTCCCCGAAACACCTGTCCTGGATAGGAGTCTACAGTGAAGATGGTCTCTTGGTCCAGCCGCACCCGTCCCACATCGGCCTCGTCCACATTGGTGTCCACCTGCATCTTGGTGAGGTCCTGGGCAATGAGAAAGAGGGTGGGGGCCTGGAGGGAGGCAGCCACCGTCTGGCCCACGTCCACATTCCGGGAGACCACGACGCCGTCTACAGGGGCCCGGATATAGGTGTGATCCAGATCCACCTGGGCCTGGACAAGGGCCGCTTTTTTCTGCTCCACCTGGGCCTCGGCAGACTTTAGTTGCGCCTGCGCCACCTGAAGCTGGGCCTGGGCAGAGCGGAGGGAGGCCTGAGCAGCAGCCTCTTGGGCCTTCGCGGCCTCTAGCTGGGCTACGGCCGAATCGTAGGAGGCCTGTGCGGTGTCCTTCTCACTCTGGGAAACGGCCCCCTTCTCTAAGAGCGAGACCCTCCTCTCCAAGTTGATTTTGGCATCCAGGACGGCCACCTGTGCCTTGGCGATATTAGCTTTAGCCACCTCTACGGCTGCCCGGGCACTAGACACCTCGGCCTCCGCCCTGGCCACATTGGCCCGCTGATTGCCCACCATGGCCTGGGCACTCTCCAGGTCAGCCTTGGCCTGGGCCAGTTTGGCCTCGAAGGTCTCAGAGTCAATCCTGGCGATGAGCTGCCCTTTCTTCACCGGGGAATTGAAGTCGGCGAGGAGATGCTTGATCATGCCCGAGATCTGGCTTCCCACCTGGACGGTTACCACAGCGTTCAGGTTCCCAGTGGCCGAAATGGTGGAAGAGACGTCCCCTCGCTCTACCCTGGCCGTTTTGTATTGGACCTTACTTGAGCTGCTATGATAGACCAGGAGGGAGATGGCTATCCCTGCCACCGCTAACGCCGCTAATCCTAAAAGGACCGTTCTCCGTCTCATTTCCGTTTTTATACCGCCCTGCCCTGGCTCACGGCTAACCGGTTCACTGTGGTCAACGGCCCATTAATTATATCATAAAAGTGCCCCATTAACAGGGGGTACTGGCGGTGACAAAGCCTCAGCCCATCCTCCGGAAGGAGACCGCCCCCAGGATGATTGTAACCAGGCCGAAAGCGGTCACCACGCTGACATCCAGGGATAGGGGGAACTCGGCCCCCAGCCAGGCGCCATTCCCCGCTATGGCCTGACCCAGGAGGACGTTCTTGAAGGCATCCACTCCATAGGTGAGGGGGTTCAGCCTGGAGAGGACCTGGAGGGGAGCTGGAAGGAGGGTCACCGGGTATAAGGCCCCGCTCAGGAAGAACATGGGCATTACCAGGAAGTTCATGACCACGTTAAAGACCCCGAAGGTCTCCAGGCGCGAAGCAATGAGGATCCCCAGGGATGTGAGGCTAAAGGAGACCAGGACGGCCAGGCCGAGGAGGGTGAGAAGCTGCGAGAGGCTCACCTTTATCCCAAGAAGGGGGATGAAGGCCATGATGACCGCTGCCTGGAGGGCCGAGATCAAGGTACCGCTCACTGCCTTTCCCAGGACAATGGAAAGGCGAGAAATAGGGGCCACCAGCATCTCCCGCATGAAGCCGAACTCCCGGTCCCAGACAATGGAGATGGACGAGAAGATGGAGGAAAAAAGCACCGTCATCCCGATGATTCCTGGGAAAATGAACTGCTTATAAGAGTATAAGCCATCCCCCCTCACGATCTGGGAGAGGCCCGTGCCCACCACCACGAGCCAAAGGATAGGACGGGCGAAGGCGTTTATCAGGGCGCTCCTCTGGCGCACAAACTTGGTAAGCTCCCGGAGAAAGATGACGTAAAGGGGCTTGGCTTCTATCATCTCCTGAAGTACCTCTTTCCGACCCGATGGGTCCGCATCCACTGCCGGGTTGCCTCCTTGCTCGACACCTCTTCTTCCCGGATCTGCCGCCCGGTAAGCTGGAGGAAGACATCGTTTAATGTGGGCTTTCGCAGGCTGATGCTCAAGAGCTCCGCCTTGAGACGGGACGCGAGGCCCGGGATGAACTCCTCCCCAGACTCCACTTCGAGGTAAAGGCCGTCTCCGTCTCTCTTCACTGGTATGGAGAAAAGGTGCTCGATTTCCTCCTTGGCCCCTTCCTCATCGTGAGCCCGGAGGTGGATCACGTCACCCTTCACCATCCGCTTAAGTTCAGCAGGGCTCCCCAGGGCGATGATCCTCCCTAGATCTATAATGGCAATCCGGTCACAGGCCTCGGCTTCTTCGAGGTAGTGGGTGGTCATGAACATGGTGATCCCCTCCCGGCGCCGGAGGTCGTGGATGAAGTCCCAGATTAGGTTGCGGGTTTGAGGATCCAGGCCAAGGGTGGGCTCGTCCAGGAAAAGGACTTTAGGGTAATGCAGGAGGCCCCGGGCGATCTCGAGGCGCCGCTTCATCCCACCCGAGAACTTTTTGACCAAGTCGTGTCGCCTCTCGTAAAGGTCCACAAGCGCGAGGACGTCCTCGACCCTCTCCTGCATGGTGGTCCTATCCATCCTATAGAGGTAGCAGTGGAACTTGAGGTTCTCGTAGGCGGTAAGTTCGTTATCGAGGGTGGTGTCTTGAAAGACGATCCCAATGGAGGCCCTGACCCGGTCGGCCTCCCGGACACAGTCAAAACCATTGACCCTGGCCTCGCCCGAGGTAGGTTGGAGCAGGGTGCAAAGGACATTGATGGTAGTGGTCTTTCCAGCGCCGTTGGGCCCTAAGAAGCCAAAGACCTCCCCCTCCTCCACATCGAAGGAGACCTGATCCACAGCCAGGATATCGCCAAAGCGCTTGCTCAGATTTTTAACTTCAATGATGGGCATGGTTTATCCCATTTTATATAAAACGATGTAAATAATTCCGTATCTACCAAATCCGAATATTTAAATACTAATCAGTAATCAGAGATCAGAGGTCAGTTACTGACCACTGACTACTGACCACTGACTCCTGACTCTTTAAGCATCTGGAGGGCTTTCTCGAAGGCCTTTGCCGTCTTTTCAAGGTCCTCCTCTGAATGGATGGCCGATATCCAGCCGTGGAAGGCGGGAATGTCTACCCCGTTGAGGATAAGGGCGCAGCGGAGGAGGTGGTAGCGATTCATGTCGCCAATGCTTTGGAGGCTCTTATGGTCCAGGCGGCAGACAATGCGGTCACAATCCGAACGAAGCTTGCAGGGCTCCAGAAAGATATGGAAGAGGGAGGCCTCTCCGTATACGCAGGCATCCACTCCTAGCCGATGGATGGCCTCGTTCATCTCCTTCCTGAGGAATTCTCCCAACTGATTGGCCCTCTTCTGGGCCTCTCCATTGGCGATTATATTTAAGGTAGCAACCCCTGCAGCAGCGGATAGGGGGTTGGCATTGAAGGTCCCGGCATGGCCAACCTTTAAATGGCGGTTCCAATCTGCCTCCTCCCGAAAGGCGAGGAGGTCCATGATTTCCGCCTTCCCTGCGACGGCCCCTCCTGGAAGGCCCCCTGCCAGGATCTTGGCCAGGGTAGTGAGGTCAGGAATCACTCCATACCACTCCTGAGCTCCACCCGGGCTATACCGAAAGCCCGTTATTACCTCATCAAATATGAGGACCACCCCTTTCGAGGCCGTAATCTCTCTAAGGCCCTTTAGAAAGATCGGGTCTGTGGGGATACACCCGCTTGTGCCCCCTGCAGGCTCAAGAATCACGGCCGCAATGTTACCATGGTCTTCCAGGACCTCTCTTACTCTGACTATGTCGTTTGGGGGACACAGGATTATACCACGCAATACATCTTCCGGGATTCCTGATGAGACGGGCATTTCATAGGGCGGCTTTACTCCCGCAGTGGCGTAATCGTGCCAGCCATGGAAGTGGCCCTCAAACTTCAGTATCCTCTCCTTTCCGGTAAAGGCCCTGGCCAAGCGGAGGGCGAGAAGAGTAGCCTCAGTCCCGGAGCTGGTGAAGCGGACCCGTTCCGCTGAAGGGACCAGCCTCTGGACCATTTCTGCCCAGCGAATCTCCAAGGCGTGGCAGGCCCCATAATGGGTCCCCAGGCCTGCCTGCTCCCGCACAGCCTTCATTACAGCCGGGGGCTGGTGCCCAAGGAAGAGGGCCCCGTGCCCCATCCAGTAATCTATGAGCTCGTGGCCATCCACATCCCACTTTCTTGAACCCTGGGCCCGCTCCACATAGATGGGAAAGGGCCTGAGGTGGCGGATGTCATGGGTAATGCCACCCGCGATGATATGAAGGGCCCTCTCGAATAGCTTCTCGGAGGTGGGGTGGGCTTTCCTATAGGCCTCCACAATGGATGACCCCTTTTTGAACATTATGACTCCCTTTTTATCCAAATAATGTGCGGCTTATAAGGATTAGGTCCAGCTTCCTCCTCAGCACCTTTTCCTTTACCCGATACTTAAAGGCCTTTCGCCATTCCAGAAAGAGAACCGGAATCTCATCCCTGTATCTTTCAAATAAGCCAGGGTCATTTTGGATGTCCACCTCTACTAGCTCTAAGGGATAATCTATTTTTACCCTTTCCAGGACCTCCTTCATTTCCTGGCAAAGGCAGCAGTCCTCTTTGGTATAGAGATCGGCCTTTATAGAATGCCCTTTCCCTTGCCCATTAGCCATCTAGGACGGAAAATAGCACAGGGCCTTACCTTTGTCAACGCAGCAATTCTAAGGCGAGAATCCCCTTGACAATAGAATCTATATGGGATAAGGGCTTTCATATCTATCTCCCATAAATAGGAGTCAACTATAAAGAAGAATCCTCTTTAACAGATAACATTAGC
>JACRGL010000031.1 GCA_016212365.1 Candidatus Methylomirabilota bacterium
CCATGAATTTCGGGATGGCCACCGCTGCCAGTATGCCTACCAGGATAAGGATCACCACCAGCTCTATGAGGGTGAATCCCCCTTTTAGTCGCCAGTCGCCAGTCGCCAGCCGCCAGCCTCCCATGATATTTATTACTTAAACTGAGCGATTTTTATTTTTACTGTTAAAAATCATAATGTAGGGGTTCGATTTATCGAACCCAAAAGGTGAAAATGGTCAATTGGGAAATGGGCTTGATAAATCAAGCCCCTACAATAAAATATAAATCCAAATCTCAATTTAGGTAGTGATTAGTGAAAGGCCTGGCTTTATAATTTTTTAGCTATTCACCTTTTACCATTCACTATTCACGGGGGTTGAAGACATGCTGGTAGAGGCCATTAAAAAGGTAGTTGATGGAAGGAATCTCTCCCGGGAGGAGGCCTTCTCGGTGATGGATGATATCATGTCGGGAAGGGCCTCTGATGCCCAAATTGCCGCCTTCCTTACAGCGCTAAGGATGAAAGGGGAGACGGTGGAGGAGCTCATAGGATTCGTCCGTGTGATGCGTGATAAGGTAACGGAGATCAAGACCAAGAAGCGGGTGATTACCGGTCTCTCAGGTACCGATCGGGAAATGCTGGTAGATACCTGTGGCACCGGGGGAGATGCCAGTAACACCTTCAATGTTTCGACAGCCGCCGCCTTCGTGGTAGCAGGGGCGGGCATCCCTGTAGCCAAGCACGGCAATCGCTCGGTCTCCAGTGTCTGCGGGAGCGCCGATGTGGTGGAGGCCCTGGGGGTCCGCCTTGATCTCCCCCCTGAGAGGGTAAGCCACTGCATAGATGAGATAGGGATCGGCTTCCTCTATGCGCCCCTTCTCCATAAGGCCATGAAGCATGTCATGCCCGCTCGAAAGGATATCCGCATCCGGACGGTCTTTAATATTCTGGGTCCTCTAACTAACCCTGCCAGGGCCCTCGCGCAGGTCATCGGGGTTTACGATGGGACCCTCACCGAGGTCATGGCGGCTGTGCTAAGCGAGCTCGGGAGCATCCGGGCCTTCGTCGTCCATGGGATGGACGGGCTTGACGAGATCTCAAATACCGCAGAGACCAAAATATCAGAGGTGAGAGAAAATAAGGTCGAGACCTATTGCATCAAGCCCGAGGATTTCGGAATTAAGCGGGCCCGCCTCGACGACCTTCTGGGCGGTAGCGTGGCTGATAACGCCCAGATCATCCGAAAGATCCTGGGGGGCGATAAGGGCCCTAAGCGGGATATAGTCCTATTAAATGCCTCGGCTGCCCTTGTAGCAGGGGGAAAAGCCAGAGATTTCAAAGAGGGCCTGGAGGCCGCAGCCCGCTCCATTGATAGTGGTGCTGCCCGGGAGAAACTGGAGAGGTTGGTAGAGTTTTGTGCCAAGTAGTGGCATGAGTCAAGGGTCATGATTCTTGAAGAGATCATTGCCTACCGTCGAGAGGCTATTGCCGAAAGGAAGCTGAGGCTTCCGCTCCGGGAGCTAAAGGTCCGCATCCGGGATATGGATCCCCCTCGGGACTTCCAATCCGCAATCTCCAGGGAGACGACCCCGAAAGCCATCAGCTCCGCCTCAGGCGGACCATCAGCCATTCGCCTTATTGCCGAGATCAAGCGGGCCTCCCCCTCTAAAGGGGTGATCCGGGAGGATTTCGATGTGGCCACATTGGCTCGTTCATACCGAGATGGGGGTGCTGCGGCCATCTCGGTCCTGACAGAGGAGCGTTTCTTCCAGGGAGACCTTCGACATCTAGCCCTGGTCCGGGAGGCAGCGAATCTTCCCATCTTACGCAAGGACTTTATCGTCAATGATTATCAAATCTACGAAGCCCGGGCCTTTGGCGCCGATGCCCTCCTCCTTATCGTCGCAGCCTTGAGTCCCACGGAGCTCAGGGATTTCTTGGGTCTCGGGAGGGATTTGAAATTGTGCTGCTTGACTGAAGTCCATGCGAAAAGGGATTTAGAAGAGGCCCTCCTGGCCGGGGCAGAGGTCATCGGGATTAATAACCGTGACCTCCGGACCTTTCAGGTGTCCCTGGAAACTACCTTAAAATTGATTAAGGACATCCCTAAAGAGAAGGTGGTGGTGAGCGAGAGCGGGATTTCTAGCCGGGAAGACGTACTTACCCTGACCCGGGCCGGGGTGGATGCCATTTTGGTAGGGGAGGCCCTGATGCGTAGCCCGGATGTGAAGGCTAAACTGAAGGAACTCCTGGAGAATCCTGGTGACCAAGGTCAAAATCTGCGGCCTCACTACGCCTGAGGACGCCCTCTTTGTTGCCGGAGCCGGGGCAGATGTCCTGGGCTTTGTCTTTGTTCCCGGGACACCTCGTTATATAGATCCGGCCTCAGCCGCCATTATTATAAAGGGGCTTCCCCTTTTTGTTCATACCGTAGGGGTCTTCGCAGACGCCCCATTGGGAGATGTAAAGGAAACCGCCGAGCTTTGCCGCCTGGATTTTGTTCAGCTCCACGGCGAGGAATCTCCGGAATATTGTGCCCAGGCGGGGATGAAGGTGATCAAGGCCATCAGAGTCAGGGGCCCTGAGAGTTTAAAGGGTTTGGCACGTTATCGAGTCGAGGCTTTCCTCCTGGATACCCATGCCGGTGATAGGCTGGGTGGGACAGGCAAGACTTTTGCTTGGGATCTGGCTTTGGCCGCCAAGGGGGAGGGGAGGATCATTTTATCAGGAGGGCTCAACCCCGAGAACGTGGCCACAGCCATCCGCCAAATCAGGCCTTATGGGGTAGATGTCTCGAGCGGGGTGGAGGCCTCGCCCGGACGTAAGGATCCTGAGAAAGTAAGGAGGTTTCTTGAGCAGGTACGCCATGCCGATCAAGGCTGAGGGTGCGACGCCAGCCCTACCGGACGAAATGGGACATTTCGGGGTCTACGGAGGAAAATTCGTCCCTGAGACCCTGATGGCTGCCCTGGAAGAGCTGGAACGGGAATACAGGAAGGCCCAAGCGGATCCAGCATTTCAGGAAGAGCTGGATTATTACCTCCGGGATTACGCCGGCCGCCCTACACCCTTATACTTCTCTGCCCGTTTGAGCGAGGCCTGGGGGGGAGCCAGGGTTTACCTCAAGCGGGAGGACCTCTGCCACACCGGGGCCCCCAAAATAAATAACACCCTGGGGCAGATCCTCCTCGCCAGGCGCATGGGGAAGCGCCGTGTCATCGCCGAGACTGGAGCGGGACAGCACGGGGTAGCCACGGCCACGGTGGCCGCCCTCTTCGGCCTGGAGTGCGAGATCTACATGGGGACCGAGGACATGCGGCGCCAGGCCCTGAATGTCTTTCGCATGAGGCTCCTCGGGGCAAAGGTCACCCCAGTGGATGCAGGGAGCCGCACCTTAAAAGACGCTATCAATGAGGCCATGAGGGATTGGGTGACCAATGTGGGGAATACCCATTATGTCCTGGGCTCCGTCCTTGGAGCCCATCCTTATCCCATGATGGTCCGGGACTTTCAGACGATTATCGGACGGGAGGCGAGGGGCCAGATCCTGGAGAAAGAGGGACGCCTGCCCGATTATCTCATTGCCTGCGTAGGAGGCGGGAGCAATTCCATAGGCCTCTTTCATCCCTTTCTGAATGACCCTGCGGTGAGAATGGTTGGGGTCGAGGCCGGCGGCCTGGGCATTGAGACCGGTCGCCACGCTGCCCGCTTTTCTAGCGGCGGACTAGGGGTGCTCCACGGGACCTTAAGCTATGTCCTCCAGGATGAAGACGGCCAGATCCAGACTACTCACTCGGTTTCGGCAGGCCTGGATTATCCGAGCGTCGGGCCGGAGCACAGTTATTACCGAGACTTGGGGCGTATAGAGTACGTCTCCATCACTGACCAGGAGGCCTTGCAGGCCTTCCAGCTCCTGAGTAGGTTGGAGGGGATTATCCCTGCCCTGGAGTGTGCCCATGCCGTAGCCTACGCGGAGAAGCTGGCCCCTACTTTGCATAAGGATCAGCTGATCGTTATCAACCTCTCTGGCCGCGGGGATAAGGATGTGGAACAGGTGGCTAGGCTGCTCGGGGGTTAGTCCAAAGTCCTAAGTCCGAAGTCGAACCAAGTTAATTTCTATGATCACGGACCGCGGACTTCGGACATCGGACAATAATAAAATCAATGAATCGGATCGACGAAACTTTCGCTCGGCTAAAAGAGAAGGGGAAGAGGGCCCTCATCCCTTTTATTACTGCTGGTGATCCGGATTTCGGGACCACCAGGGAGCTAGCCTGGGAGTTCGAGGAGAGGGGAGCCGACATCCTGGAACTGGGTGTGCCTTTCTCTGACCCCTTGGCTGATGGAAAGACCATTCAGAAGGCCTCTCAACGGGCCCTGGAGAGAGGGGCTACCCTGAGGAAGATCCTGGGCCTAGTGGAGGAGATCCGCTCCTCGGCTTCTATTCCGCTGGTTCTGATGAGCTACTATAACCCTATCTTAAGGTATGGGCTTAAGGAGTTTAGCCGTGATGCTTCCTCTGCTGGGATGGATGGGCTCATCGTCCCTGATCTCCCCCCGGAAGAGGCGGAGCCGCTCCTTCGCGCCGATGAGGCGCATGGAGTTGACACCATATTCCTCCTTGCTCCCACCAGTCCCGAAGCTAGAATTTCCTTGATTTCCAAACTTTCCCAGGGCTATATTTACTATGTTTCCCTGCGGGGGGTGACAGGGGCCCGGGCAGAGCTGGTCCCTGACCTGGCCTCGGCGGTGGCCAGGATTCGCCCTTATACTGAAAAGCCCATCGCGGTTGGCTTCGGCATATCTACCCCCGAACAGGCCCGGGAAGTCGCTTTGTATTCAGATGGCGTTATTGTAGGAAGCGCCATAGTGAACCAGATAGAAAGGCACTTAGGCCAACGAGACCTTATAACTCTGGTGGGGGATTTTCTGGCCTCCATGAAGAGGGCGATCGAGGGGCTGCCCTTTGATAATTAACTCATTAGGGGGACGATTTGACCAGGGCTATCCGGAGGGGGGGAAAACCCCATAAAAAGGGCAGTCATCGTCCGCCTCAGGCGGACCAAGGGCTCCCTTACATCCATGAGGAGAGGCCCTTTGAAGGGGAGAGTCCCCTCGCTCAGCTCCAAGAGAGGCTCAGGTCCCAGGAACGCCGCTTGAGGTTGATGCATGAGATAGGCCAGATCTCCATTGCCACCTTCGAAGTGGATAGCCTTCTGGCCGTCTATCTGGACCTTTTGACGGAAGAGTTCAGCGCCTCCTCTGGAGCCTTCCTCCTGATCAATCGCTTCACAGACAAAGCCGCCCTCAAGGCCGTCAAAGATGGGGCCAGGGGCAGCCTCCGGGTGGATAAGGTAGTATCCGACGAGGAGACGGCCCTCTGGGCCTCGCGGAGCAGGGAGCCCTGCCTGGTTACGGGATGGGAAGAGGACCAAGCATGGGCTTCTGTGGTCAAAGAGCGATTCGGCTTCCTTCCCGGCTCTTTGGTCTCGTATCCCTTAAAGGTAGCGGAGCAGGTAATGGGCTATGTGGAGCTCGCCCGGCCTCAACAAGTCCAGCCCTTCGCCCCCGACGACTTACATCTTTTGACCTCCCTTGCCCCTCAACTGGCTATTGTCTTAGAGAACGCCCGGCTATTCCTGGAAACGGAGAAGAGGATAGGCCAGCTCGCCACCCTGATGGAACTCTCCACCATCCTGAATTCAACCCTGGAGCGGAGGGAGGTCTTAAAGAGAACCATGGAGGCGGCCACCCGCTTGATGGGATGTGAGGTGGGCTCCCTCCTCCTGGTGGACGAAGAGACACAGGAGCTCGTTTTCGAGGTGGCCTTGGGAGAGAAAGGGGATCGAGTAAGGGAGATCCGCCTCAAGATGGGTGAAGGGATCGCCGGATGGGTGGCCCAGAAAGGGGAGACCGCCCTTGTGCCCGATGTTACCCAGGACCCCCGCTTCTCCCGCCGGGCCGATGAGAAAAGCCACTTTGTCACCAGGAACATCCTCTGCGTGCCAGTGC
>JACRGL010000032.1 GCA_016212365.1 Candidatus Methylomirabilota bacterium
TGAACCGTTAACCGTGAACTAATAAAAGGAGGGAGGAAAATGGCAAAGCGGGAATTTAAAGGCTCTTTGGTGGCTATGGTTACCCCTTTCAAGTATGGCCAGGTGGACGAGGCCAAAATCAAAGAACTGGTGGAGTTCCATATCGCCAACGGGACGGATGTGATCATCCCCTGCGGCACCACAGGTGAGTCACCTACCCTGAGCCACGACGAGCACAAGCGGGTGGTGGACGTCACCATCCAGGCAGCAAATGGGAGGGTCCCGGTAGTGGCAGGGACAGGCTCTAACAGCACCGCCGAGGCCATCGACCTCACCGAGCACGCCAAGAAGGCGGGTGCCGATGGGGCCCTGATGGTCGTCCCCTATTACAACAAGCCTACCCAGAGGGGACTCATCGAGCACTATAAGGCGGTAGCCGAAGCCGTGGACATTCCCATTATCCTTTACAATGTCCCAGGAAGGACCGGGGTCAACATGCTCCCCGAGACGGTGGCAGCCCTGGCAGACCTCCCTAATATCGTGGCGATTAAAGAGGCCAGTGGAAATCTGGAGCAGATGACCCAGGTGATTAAGCTCTGCGGGGATAAGCTCGTAGTCCTCTCCGGTGACGACACCCTCACCCTTCCCCTCATGGCGGTGGGTGGCAAGGGGGTGGTATCGGTGGTAGCCAATATCGTGCCCAAGGATGTGGCAGATATGACCCACGCCTTCTTGAAGGGGGATTGGAAGAGGGCCCAGGAGCTTCACCTCAGGCTCTTCCCCCTCTGCCAGGCCATGTTCTACGAAACTAATCCCATTCCGATAAAGACAGCCCTGGCCCTTATTGGGAAGATAAACGGGGAGCTGAGGCTTCCTCTCTGTGCCATGTCCGAGGCTAATCTTAAGAGGCTAAAAGATGCAATGAAGGCTTATGGCCTGCTGCAGGCCTGATCCACGATTCAGGATGCGCGATTCAAGATATCTGATGCCTTTTCGCGCATCGTGCATCTCGCATCTCGTATCGGTATTGGGTTACCAAATTTGTGGTAAGGACACACAATTTATGTCACGGTTGGAGGCTTGGGCGGATGATTAAAGCTATCGTCACTGGTGCCGCTGGCCGCATGGGTGGCCGGATCATTAATCTTATAAAGGAAACGGGTGACTTCAAGCTGGTGGGGGCGACAGAGAGGCCTGGCCATTTGGCTATCGGAAAGGATGCTGGCGAGGTGGCTGGCGCTGGCCACCTGGGTGTTTCAGTGGCCGACGATCTTTCTAAAATAATCAAAGAGGGCCAGGTGGTCCTTGACTTTACCACCCCCGAGGCCAGCCGGAGGCATTTAGAGATCACCTCCGAGGCAGGGGTGGCGGCAGTTATCGGGACTACTGGCCTCTCCAAGGAGGATATGGAGAGGGCTCGCGCCTTGGCCTCCAGGGTCCCCTGTGTCCTCTCCCCTAATATGAGCGTGGGAGTGAACGTCCTCTTTAAGGCCCTGGGCGAGATAGCTCAGACCCTGGGCGACGACTATGACGTGGAGATCTTCGAGGCCCACCACCACTTTAAGAAGGATGCCCCCAGCGGCACGGCTATGCGCATGGCCCAAGAGATAG
Source organism: Candidatus Methylomirabilota bacterium (assembly GCA_016212365.1). Taxonomy (GTDB): domain Bacteria; phylum Methylomirabilota; class Methylomirabilia; order Methylomirabilales; family JACRGL01; genus JACRGL01. Next base: position 1,591 of record JACRGL010000032.1, read on the forward strand.
CAGCCGCCCTGGGGCGCGACCTGGAGAAGGTAGGCGTTTACGGGCGTAAGGGAATGGTCGGGGAGCGGAAGAAGGAGGAGATCGGTGTTCACACTATCCGGGCCGGGGACATTGTGGGCGAGCACACGGTGATCTTTGGCGGTATGGGGGAGCGGATTGAGGTCACCCACCGGGCCCACAGCCGGGACAACTTCGCCCGCGGTGCCCTCAGGGCCGCCCGCTGGGTAGTCTTGCAGAGGCCGGGCCTTTACGATATGCTGGATGTGCTAGGGCTGAAATAAGAAAATAGGAGGATGCATGAAAATCGTCCGTTTCTTTTCCGACGGAGGGCCGCGCTACGGTCTTGTAAAGGGCGAGGAAATCAAAGAGATTCAGGGAAATGTCTTCGGTGAATACAGGGTTACCAGGAAGACGTATCAGCTCGCCACCGTTAAGCCCCTCGCCCCTTGTCTGCCTTCCAAGATCGTGGCCATTGGCTTAAATTACCGGGATCACGCCGAGGAAGTGAAGAAGGCACTACCCGAGGAGCCCATGATCTTTATGAAGCCCCCCACCGCTGTCATTGGCCCAGAAGAGGCCATCATTTATCCGAGGATGTCGAAAAGGGTGGATTACGAAGCGGAGCTGGGCGTAGTCATTGGGCGGACAGCGAAGAACGTCCCTGAGGAAAGGGCCCTGGATTATGTGTTGGGCTACACTTGCTTTAACGATGTAACTGCCAGGGACCTACAGGCCAAGGACGGCCAGTTCGCCCGCTCAAAGGGCTTTGATACCTTTGCCCCTATGGGTCCCTGGATCGCTACTGGTGTGGACCCTAGAGCGGTAGCCGTCAGATCCTATCTTAACGGCGAGCTGAGACAAAACGGGAACACCAAGAACTTGATCTTTTCTGTGCCCTTCCTGGTGAGCTTCATTTCTCGTGTGATGACCCTCCTCCCCGGGGACGTTATTGCCACCGGCACCCCTGCCGGGATCGGCCCCATGCAACCCGGGGACGTGATCGAGATCGAGGTGGAGGGAATAGGTAGGCTGAGGAATACAGTGATAAGTGAATAGTGAATGGCGAATAGTAGGGAATTATGAGTACACAGTTTTCACGAGCTAACCGCCTGCAGCAACTCCCCCCTTACCTCTTTGCCGAGTTAGATCGGCGGAAGCAGGAGGCCCGGAAGAAAGGGGTGGATCTCATTGACCTCGGGGTGGGCGATCCTGACCTTCCAACTCCAGGGCACATCGTGGAGGCCCTCCACGAGGCGGCCTCTGATCCCGTAAATCACCGCTACCCTTCCTATGAAGGCCTCTTGGAGTTTCGCCAGGCGGCTGCCGATTGGTATCAAAAGCGCTTTGGTGTGAGGCTCGACCCCGAACGAGAGGTCCTATCTTTAATCGGCTCTAAAGAGGGGATTGGCCACATCCCTCTGGCCTTTGTTAATCCTGGCGACGTGGTCTTGGTTCCCGACCCCGCCTACCCCGTTTACCAGGCGGGAACGGTGTTCGCCGGAGCTACTCCTTATTACCTTCCGCTCCTGGAAGAAAACGACTATCTTGCCGATTTAAAGGCCATCCCTGCTGAGGTCTTAAAGAAGGCCAAACTCCTCTTTCTGAACTACCCCAACAATCCCACAGCTGCGGTGGCCTCAAAGGAATTCTTTGCCGAGGCCGTGGCCTTTGCTCTGGGGCATAATCTAATCCTCTGCCACGACGCAGCCTATTCGGAGATTGCCTACGACGGCTACGAGCCTTCCAGTATCCTGGCAATAGACGGGGCCAAGGATGTGGCAGTAGAGTTTCACTCTCTGAGCAAGGCTTACAACATGGCGGGCTGGAGGATAGGCTTCGCCGTTGGAAACCACGAAGTCCTGGCAGGCCTCGGGGCTATCAAGACTAACCTGGACTCGGGCATCTTCCAGGCCATCCAATATGGCGGTATCGCCGCATTGAGAGGCCCCCAGGATTACGTAGCCCGGATGCGCCAGGTGTATCAGGAGCGCCGGGATGCCTTGGTGGAAGGCCTTGCTGCCCTGGGCTGGCGGGTGAAAAAACCCAGGGCCAGCTTCTATGTGTGGATCCCTGTACCTAAAGGGTTTACTTCCACAGAGCTAGCGGCTACCCTGCTCTCCGAGGCGGGCATTGTCAGCACCCCTGGAATCGGCTTCGGCAGGCACGGCGAGGGCTATATCCGGGTGGCCCTGACAGTGGATGTCGCGCGCATCCAGGAGGCGGTAGAGAGGATTAAGAGGCTGGGGATTAGAGGCTAGGGGGATGCCTGATACGGGATCCATGATAGACCAAATCTCGCATCCTGCATCCCGCATCCTGGATCGGTTAGTATCTTGAGGGTTGCTAACTGACTTTGAAATCAGAGTTCTACTAGGGATAAGAAGCGATGGACAAGGTCTTAGTCCATGGTATCCAATTCTATGGCCACCATGGGGTTGATGAGGCCGAGCGGAGGCTGGGCCAACGGTATGTTGTGGATGTGGAGCTTTCCCTGGATCTACGGCCCGCAGCATCCAGCGATGACCTGGCGGCAACGGCGGATTACGAGAAAGTCCATCAGTTAGTGGTGGAGATCGGAAAGGGCACGAGTTTCCACCTAATAGAGACCCTGGCCGAGCGAATTGCCAGTGTCCTCCTGGAGCGATTTCCAGCCAAGGAGGTCTTGGTCAAGGTGAAAAAGCCCTCCCCACCCTTCGAGGGGGCTCTAGACTTTGTGGGGGTGGAGATATCCAGGAAATGAAGGCGCGGCGGGCCTATCTCGGCCTGGGCTCCAATCTGGGCGACCGGGGAAAAAACCTGCGCCTCGCTCTAACAAAGCTGGCTCAGGTCCCTGAGATAAAGATTATCCGGTGCTCCTCCTTTTATGAGACGGAGCCGGTGGAAGCGATGGGGGGATGGTTCCTCAATGCCGCAGTCGCCCTGGAGACGGCCCTTGATCCCATTTATCTATGGCGCCGCCTCCAGGCCCTTGAAGAGGAAATAGGGCGGCCGCGTGAGCGAGGGCAGGGGGCGCCGCGGATCATTGACCTAGATGTCCTCCTCTATGAGGACTGGATCTATGAGGATCCCGAACTTACCATCCCTCACTCAGCCATGCACAAGAGGAGGTTCGTCTTGGAGCCTTTGAGGGAGATTGCCCCTGGGGCCTGGCATCCCCTTCTGGGCCGCACAATAGAGGAATTGCTCCAGGAACTAGAGGATGCCCATCGGGTAATCCAGCTGGCCTCGGAGAAGGGGTTGGGAGGTCAAAGGTGACGGTGAGTGGAGCCCGGTATATCGTTGTCGAAGGCCCCATCGGTGTAGGAAAGACCAGCCTTGCCGAGCTCCTGGCCGAGCGGCTAAGAGCTCGCAAGCACCTGGAAATGGCCGAAGACAACCCATTTCTCAACGACTTTTATAAGGACCGCCGTCGCTATGCCTTTCAGATCCAACTCTACTTCCTCCTCCACCGCTATCGTCAGCAGCAAGAACTCCTGCAGTTCGACCTCTTCAAACAGACAGTGGTAAGCGATTACCTATTTGCCAAGGACAAGATATTCGCCTATATCAATCTGGATGACAATGAACGTAGCCTCTACGAGAGGATCCATCCCCTCCTAGAGATGCGGGTCCCCCATCCTGATCTAGTGATATATCTCCAGGCAAGCACCGAGGTCCTCCTTCATAGGATTGCTTTGCGGGGAAGGGCCTACGAGAAGAATATCGACCCTAATTACCTGGAGGAAGTCAACCAGGCCTACAATTATTTCTTCTTCCATTACACCGCCACACCCCTTTTGGTGATTAATACCAGCGAGATAGATTTTGTCAAACGAAAGGAGGACCTAGAAGACCTCATTAAGCAGATTAGCGAGATGAGGAAGGGGACCCAGTATTACGTGCCGCTTGGATCCCGTAGATAGGGACCGAGACGGAAGAACTGCAGGGATTAGGGGTTAGAACAAGCCAGAGTAGGACGGGAAACCGCTTGCATCTGGGGAAGAGACCTGCCTAACTTCTAATTCCTTGTGATGAGTTGAAGCCCTCCGGATCGGTCCGGAGGGCTTTTATTTTTAGCGATCAGCAATCAGCGATAAGACATTCTGGTCTATTTGGTCTATTTGGTCTATTTGGTCATTTCGTGACGAGATAGACGAAATAGACGAAATAGACGAGATATAGGAGGGAAA
>JACRGL010000037.1 GCA_016212365.1 Candidatus Methylomirabilota bacterium
GGTCCTTGTTCCTTTTATGGAAAGGGGGTTTCCCCTTGCGGCCGACCCAGGCGATAGTCGACCTCGATGCCATCGCCCATAATATCCAAGAGGTTAAAATAAGGGTGGGGCCTTCGGTGAAGGTTATGGCGGTGGTGAAGGCCGATGGCTATGGCCATGGGGCCCTTGAGGTGGCCCGGACAGCCCTGGAGGCTGGGGCCAGTTGGTTGGGGGTGGCCCTACCTGAGGAGGGGGCTAAGCTCCGGGTGGCAGGGATAACGGCCCCCATCTTAGTCTTAGGGCCTACATCTCCTACGCAAGCAGGCTTAATTGTCGGCTTCGGCCTTGCCCAGACCCTTACCACCTGGGAACAGGCCCAGGCCCTCTCACAAGAGGCTCGTTCTCAAGGCAGGGATATAGGGGTGCACTTAAAAGTAGACACTGGAATGGGCCGCATTGGGGTAGCGCCAGCGGAGGCTTTAGGCCTAGCTAAGAAAGTCGCCAGACTGCCCGCTTTACGCTTGGAAGGGGCAATGACCCACTTCGCGGACGCCGATTCCAGGGAAAAAGGATACGCCCGGGCCCAACTCCAGACGTTTCTGGCAGTAATCGCAGAACTCACCGGGGCAGGGATCCCTATACTCTATAGACATGCTGCCAACAGCGCCGCCATCTTGGATCTCCCCGAGGCTTACCTTGATCTGGTCCGGCCTGGGATAATGATCTATGGTTACTACCCTTCAGCGGAGGTTTCCAGGAGCTTGAAACTCCGTCCTGCCCTCACCTTGAGGACCGAGGTGGCCTGCCTTAAAGAGGTCCTTCCTGGGACCTCTGTCAGCTATGGCAGGACCTTTGTGACTTCCCGGAGGACCCGAGTGGCAACACTGCCTATCGGCTATGCCGATGGCTATAGCCGCCTCCTCTCTAACTCAGGGGAGGCCCTTATCCACGGCTGTCGGGTCCCGGTCATCGGCAGGGTGTGTATGGATATGATTATGGTAGACGTGACCGAGATTCCTCAAGTTTGCCCAGGAGACGAAGCGGTACTCTATGGGAGGCAGGGGGAGACTGAGATCTCGGTGGAAGAAGTGGCTGCAAAGATCGGGACCATCAGCTACGAGGTAGTCTGTGCTATCTCTCAGCGGGTGCCGCGGGTCTATGTAGGTGGAGGGCTGGAGCCAAAATCCCCTTGACAGGCTTGGAAGGCAGAGACTATATTGCTTTTAAATGAGGTCAGTATATGAAAGCCGTCATCATGGCCGGTGGGTTTGGCACCCGTCTCCGGCCCCTTACCAATAATATACCCAAACCCATGATTCCCATGGCCAACAAGCCCATTATGGAGCATATCGTCGAGCTCTTAAAAGAGCATGGGATCACGGAGATGGTATCCCTCCTTTACTTTCAACCAGAGGTCATCGAGGGATACTTCCGGGATGGCTCCGATTTCGGGGTCAAAATGAGTTATGTCACTCCTGGCGAGGATTATGGCACGGCGGGGAGCGTGAAGAATGCCGAGGCCTTCCTAAGAGAGTCCTTCCTTATTATTAGTGGCGATCTGCTTACCGACTTTGATCTTAGGACTGCAATCCGCTTTCATCGGGAGCGAGGGGCTCTGGCTACTATCGTCCTGACCCGGGTAGAGAATCCCTTGCAATACGGGGTAGTTATTGCCGACGAGGAAGGGCGAATAAACCGCTTTTTGGAGAAGCCAACTTGGAGCGAGGTCTTCAGTGACACTGTCAACACAGGGATTTACATATTGGAGCCAGAAGCACTGGATTTCGTTCCTGCTAAGAGAGAGTTCGACTTTAGCAAGGACCTCTTCCCCCTCCTCCTCCAGGAAGGCCAAGCCCTCTATGGCTACGTGGCCCCCGGCTATTGGAAGGACGTGGGAGACCTCTTCGAATACCGCCTGGCCCACCGGGACATCCTCTCTGGATTGGTAAAAGTGAAGATGCCAGGGAGGAAGGTAGGGGAGATCGATAAGGATATCTGGCTCGACGAAGGGTGTCGGGTGGACTTCACCGCAGCTCTACGGGGCTCGGTCCTCATTGGAAAGAACAGCCGGGTGGAGGCCAACACCCGGATAGCAAACAGCGTCATCGGCGACGGCTGTATCATAGAGGAAGGGGCCTCCATCACTGATTCCATTCTCTGGGATAGGGTCTATGTAGGTCGAGGAGCGATCCTCAAGGAGAACGTGGTGGGCCGGGGGAGCGAAATAAAGGCCTATGCCCGTCTCTTTGAGGGGGCCCTTATCAGCGATAACTGTAAGATCGGGGAAGCCAGCATTGTGAAGGCCAACGTTAAGGTTTGGCCTCACAAGGTGGTGGAGGACGGAGCTACTCTGGCGGCTAGCCTGGTCTGGGGCGAGAGGTGGTCCAAGTCTATCTTTGGTGCCCACGGGGTTGTGGGTCTGGCCAATATCGAGATCTCCCCGGAGTTCGCCGCTAAACTAGGGGCCTCCTTTGGGGCCTCCCTCCGGGAGGGCGCTATTGTCCGTACTAGCCGCGACCACCATAAGATATCGCGAATGATCAATCGGGCCATCATTTGCGGCCTCCTCTCGGCGGGGCTAGACGTCCATGACTTCCGGGTAACCCCTATTCCCGTGGTTCGCTATAAGATGGGAGTTCAAGGGGCGGTAGGGGGCGTTCACGTGCGAAAGTCCCCTTATGATCCGGAGCTTATTGATATAAAATTCTTTGATGAGAGGGGCCTAGACCTACCCTCCGGCAAGGAGAAGAGCGTTGAACGCCTGTTCTTCCGGGAAGACTTCCGCCGGGCCAGCGTGGAAGGCACGGGCAGGCTCTCCTTTCCCGAACACGGGATAGAGTATTACCACGAAGGCCTCCTCCACTTTGTCAAGAAGGACCTCATCCGCCAGGCCCGGCTCAAGGTGGTCATCGATTACTCTTATGGAAGCTCCAGTACCATCTTCCCCCCTGTTCTAGGGGAGCTGGGATGCGAGGTGATCGCCTTAAATGCCTATATGGACGAGTCCAAAATCACTAAGACCACCGAGGAATTCCAGCGATCCTGGAAGCAGCTCTCGGAGATAGTCCGAATCCTGGGGGCCGATTTAGGGATCATGATGGATACGGGGGCGGAGAAGATCTTCCTTGTAGACGAGAAGGGAGACGTGGTTCCTGACGACCTGGCCTTAGCCCTGGTTTCCCTCCTCGTCCTAAAGACCCATGACAAGGGGGCTATCGGGGTTCCGGTCACTGCATCGAGTGTGTTGGACGATCTAGCCAGGGGCTATGGGTTCAGGGTTATCCGCACCAAAACCGCCCCCAAAGCCCTGATGGAGGCAGCGACCCAAGAGGGAATGATTTTTGTAGGGGATGGCGTAGGAGGTTTTGTCTTTCCTGGATTCCAGCCTGCCTTTGATGGGATGCTGGCCACCTTAAAGATCTTGGAAATGCTGGCTGCCACTGAGGCCCGGCTTCATCAGCTCCTGCGCTCTGTCCCCGAGCGCTTCATTTTGAAGGCCCAGATTCCCTGTCCCTGGGAGTTCAAAGGGACCATAATGCGCCGTTTGATTGAAGATACCCAAGGGGAGCAGGTGGAGCTCATAGACGGGGTAAAGGTCTTCTACGGTAGTGACTGGGTAATCCTTTACCCAGACCAGGACAAGCCCCTCTTTAACGTGATTGCCGAGGCCGCAGAGAGGTCCCGGGCGGAGGAGCTCTTGTCCAGATTCAAGGAGAAGGTTAGGTCCTGGCAGCAGGAGGCGGCGTAATACATGGTTCAGATAAAATTTGGGACTTCCGGGTGGCGGGGGATCATCGCCGAGGACTTTACCTTCACCAACGTGCGCATCGTGGCCCAGGCCATTGCCGAGTACTTGGTAATGGAGGGCCTGACGGAGAAAGGGGTAGTAATAGGCTACGATACCCGTTTCCTATCCGAGGCCTTTGCCGCCGAGGCGGCAAAAGTGCTTGCCGCAAATGGAGTCCACGTATTCTTCTGCTCCCAGCCCACCCCTACCCCGGCCATCTCCCACGAGATATTGCGGCGGGGGGCCGGGGGGGCCATCAACTTTACCGCTAGCCACAACCCACCCGAATATAATGGAATTAAATTCTCTTCAGAGTGGGGAGGTCCTGCTCTGCCTGGAGTGACAGGGCGTGTGGAGGCTCGAGCAAATCAACTCCTCCGGGACCCCCGCGTTCCCCTTATCCCCCTTGGCCTGGCCGAGGCCCGGGGGCTTTTAGAGAGGATCGATCCCCGCCCGCCTTATTTAGAAAAATTGCGCCAGATAGTGAATTACCCTGTTTTGAGAGAGTCCCAGTTGAAAGTGGTTTTGGATCCCCTCTACGGCACCGCTCGGGGCTACCTGGATGCAGCCTGTTCTGAGGCGGGCTGCCATGTCAAAACCCTTCACTCGATCCGCGATCCCTATTTCGGGGGTCGCCCCCCGGAGCCGACCGAAGAGAACCTGGGGGAGCTCTGCTTTGAGGTGGTGGAGACTGGCTCCCATTTAGGCCTGGCCACCGATGGAGATGCCGACCGCTTTGGAGTTGTGGACGCCGATGGGACCCTAATCACCCCCAACCAGCTTCTAGCCCTCCTTTTAAAGCATCTAGTGAAGAGCCGAGGGTGGAAAGGGGCAGTGGCCCGTTCGGTGGCCACCAGTCATCTCATCGACGCCGTGGCCAGGAAATACGGGATTGAGGTCTACGAGACAGCGGTGGGCTTTAAATATATCGGCGACCTCATCTCCCAGGATCGAATCATCATTGGGGGCGAGGAGAGTGCCGGGCTATCCATTAAAGGCCATGTGCCTGAGAAAGACGGCATCCTGGCCTGTCTTTTAGCTGCAGAGATGGTAGCGGCGAGTGGCCGGAGCCGCCTCAAGGCCCTCCTTGGCGAGTTATACGCCGAGGTGGGTACTGTCCTCAGCCGAAGGTACAACTTCCAGGTCACCGAAGAGGAGAAGAGGAGCTTGATGGAAAGGCTTAAGGACCCCCCCTTAACCTGGTCCGGGCTTCATGTGATCGAGGTGAATGCCCTAGTAGAGGGGATCAAACTCCTGTTAGAAGACGGAAGTTGGGTTCTGGTTCGTCTCTCAGGAACCGAGCCCATGGTCCGGCTTTACGTAGAGGGTTCCTCGGAGGATCAGCTCCGGGAACTGGCCGAGGCGGGTAGGCAGTTCATATACGGGTAGTAAGAGAAAGGACCAGGAGAAGCCTTTAGCCAATAGCCTTTAGCCATTAGCCCTTTATTAGGCTAAAAGCTGAGGGCTAAGAGCTAATAGCAGTTTAAGGAGGTGCTTCATGAGTGAGATTGTGGAGGTGAACGCGAGGGAGATACTGGACTCCCGGGGAAATCCAACGGTGGAAGTGGACGTAATCCTGGAGAGTGGTTTCCAGGGGCGGGCAGCGGTGCCATCGGGGGCCTCCACTGGTGAGCGAGAGGCATTGGAACTAAGGGATGGTGATGAGCGGCGCTACCTCGGGAAAGGGGTAACCAAGGCGGTGGAGAATGTCAACTATGTCATCGCCCCGGAGGTGATTGGCCTCGAGGCTAGCGAGCAGGTTATGATCGATAACGTCCTTTGTGCCCTTGACGGCACCGAAAACAAAGGCAAATTGGGGGCCAATGCTATCTTAGGGGTCTCCCTGGCCGTGGCCAAGGCGGCAGCGGAAGAAGCCGGGCTCCCCCTCTATCGTTATCTGGGGGGCGTAAATGCCAGAGAACTCCCTGTGCCCCACATGAATATCTTAAATGGGGGCCTCCACGCCGATAACAACGTAGACCTCCAGGAGTTCATGATCGTCCCTGTAGGGGCGCCCACCTTTGCTGAAGCCCTCCGGATGGGGGTTGAGGTTTTCCACTGCCTGAAGGGGGTGCTGAAAAAGAGGGGGTATAATACCGCTGTGGGAGACGAAGGGGGCTTCGCCCCTAATCTCAAATCCAATGAAGAGGCGCTAGAAGTAATTCTGGAGGCCATTGAGAAGGCCAGCTATCGGGCGGGGGAAGAGGTCTTCCTGGCCCTGGATCCAGCAGCTAGCGAATTCTTTGAGGGGGGAAAGTACGTTTTCAAGAAGTCCGATAAGTCCCAACGGGTCCCGGAAGAAATGGTAGAGTTTTACACTGAATGGACAGAGAGGTATCCCATATTGTCCATCGAGGATGGGATGGCTGAGGAGGACTGGCTGGGCTGGAAGCTCCTCACCGAGCGCCTGGGCAGGAGGGTTCAGTTGGTGGGCGATGACGTCTTTGTCACTAATTCTAAAATAATTAGAAGGGCAGTAGAGGAGGGAATCGCTAACGCCGTCCTAATAAAGCTGAACCAAATCGGGACCCTTACCGAAACCATAGATGCTGTAGAGACGGCCAAGCGCGCCGGTTATGCAGCGGTGATCTCCCACCGCTCAGGGGAAACTGAGGATACTACCATCGCCGACTTAGCTGTGGCCATGGGGGCTGGCCAGATTAAGACGGGCTCGGCCTCCCGCACCGATCGCCTGGCCAAGTATAACCAGCTCCTCAGGATAGAAGAGGAACTAGGGGAGGCCGCCCTCTTCAAGGGTTTGGCAGCCTTCTATAACCTGAGGGGTAATCCAAAAGGCTGATGAAAGACCTTCATCAGTTCATGGAAGCAGGTCTGGCTCAAGATGAACAGGGGAGAGGCCGGAGGAGGCGGCGCGTTTTAATCTTTTTGATGGCCTTCCTCATTTTTTTGACCTTGGCCTCCTTCCTCGGTGATCGTGGCCTCCCTCGTCTCTATCGACTTTATAAAACCCGGGCTGATCTAGAGGCTGAGATCGTCAGACTTAAGGGGGTTACTTCTGCTTTAGAGCAGGAAGTGGCTTCCCTTGAGAGAGATCCGGAGCGGATTGAGCGGATCGCTCGGGAGGAGTTAGGGCTTGTGAGGCCGGGGGAGGTAGTATATCAATTCGGTCGTCGAGGGCCTCTCAGGCAGCCCCTTTCCGGGCGCCGAGATTAACCCGCACCCGCCTCTGGCGGAAAGGTCTTGGATGCTGGGCGATAAGGTCCTTTTGATTAGCAGGGGAGGCAACACCAATAAGGAGTCCCTTGCCCGTCTACTGGGCCCATTTGGGCTACAGCTGGAGGTGGCTGAGGGAGGGCGGGAGGCCCTTCGCCGGTTGGGACACCAGGTCTTTCCCTTGGTTTTGCTTGAATTGGGTTCCTCCCCTCAAGGAAGCCTGGGGCTTCTGGCAAAGATACTAAAGCGGTGGCCTGACTTGACGGTGCTGGTGATAGCCGAAGAGGGGAATACAGCGGCCCAGGCGCTGAGAAAGGGGGCCTTCGGCTCTATGAGCCAGCCCCTAAGAAGGTCTGAGCTCGAAATCTGGTTTTGGCGGGCCCTGGAAAGGTCACGCCTTTTGTCGGAGAATGCTGCCCTCAGGCAGGAGAATTACCGTGATGATCTCACTTCGGCCCATAACCGCCGCTACCTCGATCGCATTCTCGAAGAAGAGCTTGAAAGGTCGCGGCGCTATGGCCATCCTTTCTCTATCCTCTTCCTAGATTTAGACCATCTGCGGTTCGTGAATGACGCCTATGGACACCTAGCCGGGAGCCGGGTGCTCATTGAAGTGGCCGATGTAATCCGAAAAAACCTGCGGAGGGTGGATCAGGTCTTCCGCTTCGGAGGCGATGAGTTTGTAGCTACCTTGCCGGAGACGGAGAGGCGGGGTGCTTACCGAGTAGCCAGCCGTCTGCGGAGGGCCATCAAAGAGCATCCTTTCCTGGTAGAAGAAGGGAAGGAGGTATCCCTTACGGCTAGCATCGGGATTGCCACCTACCCGGAGGATGGGGACAACGGTGAAGGACTCTTACGGAGAGCCGACGAGGCCATGTATCGAGTGAAAGAGACCACCCGGGATGGGGTGGCCGCGAGGAAAGGATGAAGAGGCTAGCTATTCTGGGTTCTACCGGCTCTATCGGAACCCAAACCTTAAGCCTGGTGGAGGCCTTTCCTCAGGAGTTCCAGGTGGTCGCCCTAGCTTCCCGGAGGAATGTCACTCTCCTCGCTGAACAGATCCGAAAGTTTTCCCCCCGCCTGGTGGCGGTCGAGAAGGAGGGTGCAGCAGAGGACCTTCGGCGCAGGCTCTCTGGCCTGGAAGTGGAGATCCTCTGGGGTCCGGAGGGCCTGGTTTCTCTGGCTATAGCCCCGGATGTGGACTTAGTGGTCTCGGCCATGGTAGGGACGGCCGGGCTTCTTCCCACCATGGCTGCTATCGAAGCGAAAAAAGATGTGGCGTTAGCCAACAAAGAGATCCTAGTGATGGGGGGGGAGTTGGTGATGGCCGCAGCAAAGGCCCGGGACGTCCGGATCCTCCCCATAGACAGCGAACATTCGGCCATCTTTCAGTGCCTCTCGGGTGGCCGGAGGGAGGAGATTAAGAGGGTAATCCTGACGGCTTCAGGCGGCCCCTTCCGGGACCTCCCCCGGGAGCGTTTCGCTGGAATCTCACCGGAGGAAGCCCTCCGTCATCCCACCTGGTCAATGGGACCAAAGGTCACCATCGATTCCGCCACCTTGATGAACAAGGGTCTGGAGGTCATTGAGGCCAAGTGGCTCTTTGACTTAAAGGTGTCCCAAATCGAGGTCCTTGTCCATCCTCAGAGCATTGTCCATTCCATGGTGGAGTTTATCGATGGCTCCTTCCTTGCCCAGCTCTCAATAACTGATATGCGCTTGCCCATCCTCTATGCCCTGAGCTATCCGGAAAGGCGGAGAAACACCTTACCTACCCTCGATCTGACTCAAATCTCCTCCCTGACCTTCGAGCCAGTGGATCAGGAGAAGTTTCCCTGCCTTTCCCTGGCCTACTGGGCAGCGGAGGTCGGTGGAACTCTCCCCGCTGTCCTTAACGCCGCCAATGAAGTAGCGGTGAGCCTCTTCTTGGCTAAAAGGATTGACTTTAATGACATCCCCTCCCTTGTGGAAAAGGCCATGGGGGCCCATAAGGTCCGAAAGCTGGGAAGCATCGAAGAGGCCCTGGAGGTTGACCGTCAGGTCCGTCACCACCTGGGGGCCGAGTTTGGCATAGCTGGATGACCATTCTATCGGCAATAGTGGTTCTGGGGCTCCTCATCTTTGTCCACGAGCTCGGCCATTTTCTGGCGGCAAAGCGGGCAGGGGTGGGGGTGCTCAAGTTCTCCCTGGGCTTTGGCCCAAAGATCTTCGGGTTTAAGCGGAGGGAGACGGAGTATCTCATTTCCGCAGTCCCCCTCGGCGGTTATGTAAAAATGGTGGGGGAGGACATCAAGGACGAGGATGTGGACCTGGAGAAGTCCTTCTCCCACAAGCCGGTAGGGACGCGGGCCCTTATCGTCCTGGCCGGGCCTGCTGCCAATTTTCTCCTGGCCGTGTTTATCTTCTGGCTGGTCTTCATAATCGGGGTCCCGACGCTCACTCCCCTTATTGGCGAGGTCAAGGAGGGCTTTCCGGCTGCGGAGAAAGGTCTCCGGGCTGGCGACCGGATTGTCGCCTTCGAAGGGACGCCTATCAAGCGCTGGGATGAGCTGGCGGGGAAGATCCACCGGAGCCCAGGGCAACCGGTGCGCCTCACCATTGAACGGGCAGGAGATCGTTTTGAACTCACCATAACTCCCAAACCCACCAAGCAGAAAAACATCTTTGGAGAGGAACAGGAAATCGGCCTTCTGGGGATTGCCCCCTCCGAGGAGATCGTTATTGAGCGTGTTGATCCCTTTACTGCCCTCTACAGGGGCTTCTTTAAGACTCTGGATTTGACCCGCGTCATCCTCGTGAGCCTGGTGAAACTCATCCAGCGGGTGATCCCCTTGAGCTCCATCGGGGGGCCTATCTTGGTGGCCCAGATGGCCGGTGAACAAGCCAGGGTGGGATTCCTTTCCCTCCTTTTATTCACAGCCGTTCTCTCTGTTAACCTGGGCATATTAAATTTACTACCCATCCCGATTCTGGATGGCGGGCACCTCATGTTCGCTGCCCTAGAAGGACTGCGGGGAAAGCCCATCAGCCTCAAAAAGCGGGAAATTGCCCAGCAGGTGGGCCTGGTCCTCCTCATCAGCCTAATGATCTTCGCCTTTTATAACGATATATTTCGCCTCTTCCATAGACAGTAAAGACGTCCTAAGTCCAAAGTCCTAAGTCAAAAACTGAGGAGGGGCAGATTTGACCTTGGACATTGGACCTCGGACATTGGACAAATAGGTATGGTCCAGCGTAGAAAGACCAGACAGATATGGGTGGGAAAGGTGCCCGTCGGTGGCAACGCCCCCGTCTCCGTCCAGTCCATGGCCAAGACTAATACAAGGGATATAGAAGCTACAGTTGACCAGATCTGGGCCTTGGAGGTGGCAGGCTGTGAAATCATAAGGGTGGCAGTCCCCGACATGGTCGCAGCCTCTTCCTTAGGAAAAATCCGGAATCAGATCCGCATCCCATTAATAGCAGATATCCATTTTGATCACCGGTTGGCCCTCAAGGCGTTGGGTGAAGGGGTTGACGGTTTCCGCCTGAACCCTGGAAATATCGGTGCCAGGTGGAAGGTGGTCGAAGTGGTGAAGGCTGCCGCCAATAGGAAGGTTCCCATTCGAATCGGCGTCAATGCGGGCTCTTTAGAGAAAGAGCTTTTGCGCAAATATGGGGAGCCTACGGCTGAGGCCATGGTGGAGAGTGCCCTCTCCCACATCCGGATCCTGGAGGATTTAGGGTATTTCGAGATCAAGATTTCCCTCAAGGCCTCCGATGTGACAAAGACGATTGAGGCCTATAGACTCCTGGCAGATAAAGTGGATTACCCCTTTCACCTAGGGGTCACCGAAGCCGGGACTGCCTTCACCGGCACCGTCAAATCCGCAGTGGGGATTGGGACCCTTTTAGCCGAAGGGATAGGCGACACAATACGAGTTTCCCTTACCGAGGACCCAGTGGAGGAGGTAAGGGTGGGCTTTGAGATCCTCAAGGCCCTGGGCCTCCGGGAGCGGGGTCTTAGGATTATTTCCTGCCCTTCCTGCGGTCGCGCCGAGATCAATCTGCCCGCCCTGGCTCAGGAGGTGGAACGGCGCCTTGCTGGGCTGGACAGAGCGATTCACGTAGCGGTGATGGGCTGTGCTGTAAATGGCCCTGGCGAGGCAAGGGCAGCGGATATAGGTATCGCCGGGGGAAAGGGAATGGGCCTCCTTTTCCGCCGGGGCCAGATTGTCCGAAGGGTTTCGGAATCGGAACTCGCCGATGCTTTGGTGGAAGAAGTAGAAAAAATGACCCTGGAAATGAAATCGGATTAAGGGCTCGAAAGTTATTTCCTTAAAGGGCATGAGGATGCGCTGGTCTAAATACCTGATTCCCACCCTAAAGGAGGACCCTGCCGAGGCGGAGGCAGTGAGCCACAAGCTCATGGTGCGGGCAGGATTAGTGCGCATGCTGGCGGCGGGCATTTACGTGTATCTGCCTTTGGGTCAGCGGGTTATGGAAAAGATCAATGCCATTATTCGGGAGGAGATGAACCGGATCGGGGGGCAAGAGGTCACCATGCCGGTAATCCATCCCGCCGAGCTCTGGCAGCAGACAGGTCGCTGGTATGACATCGGGGATGAGATGTTCCGCCTAAAAGACAGGAACAAGCGAGACATGTGCCTGGGGATGACCCATGAGGAGGTAGTGGCCTGGCTGGCCTCCAAGGAGGTCCGCTCTTACCGGAATCTTCCCCAGATCTGGTATCAGATCCAGACGAAGGAGCGGGATGAGGCGAGGCCCAAGAGCGGTGTGCTCAGGACGCGAGAGTTTTTAATGAAGGACTCCTATAGCCTGGACATGGATGAGGCAGGTCTTGATAGGAGTTACGAGCTTCACAGGGAGGCCTACTGCCGCGTTTTCGAACGCTGTGGCCTCCGGTTCTATGTGGTGGAGTCGGATCCCGGTATGATGGGAGGTGCAGGGGCCCACGAGTTCATGGCCCCCAGCCCGGCAGGGGAGGACGAGGTGGCTATCTGCTCTTCCTGTGGTTATGCCGCCAATATAGAGCTTGCCTGCTCCCAGCCTAATAAGCCAGCCTTCCCCAGCTGGAGGCTGGAAGAGGTGGCCACCCCTGATTGCCGGACCATAGAGCAGGTCTCTTCATACCTTGGGATTGACCCCGGCCTGACTATCAAGTCCCTGATGGTAGTGACCCAGGAAGGCCCTTTGCTATGCCTGGTGCGGGGTGATCAAAGGCTCCATGAAAAGAAGCTCTTCCGCTTGATCGGGGAATTCCGCCCTGCCCACAGGGACGAGATCAAAAAGATTTCCCAGGCAGAGGCAGGTTTTATCGGCCCCCTTGGCATTGACCTCCCTATTCTCGCTGATTCCTGCCTCCAAGAGGGGGTATATGTGGCAGGGGCCAACAAGGACGGCTATCATATCCGGGGGGTGATCCCTGGCCAGCACTTCAAGGCCCGATATGCCGACCTTCACTTGGCCCAGACCGGGGAGGGTTGCCCCAAATGCGGCAATACCCTTACCGTGGAATGCGCCATCGAGGTGGGGAATATCTTCAAATTAGGGATCAAATACTCGGTTCCTCTAAAAGCCCATTTTCTTGACGAAAAAGGGGAGGCCCGGCCTATCATTATGGGAAGCTATGGGATAGGCCCTGCCCGCATCGCTGCCGCTGCCATTGAGCAGAACCATGACGCCAACGGGATCATCTGGCCCAAGAGCATTGCCCCCTTCCAGGTCCATCTCTTGGTGGTCAATGTAAGTGATCCCAAGATGAGAGAGATGGCCGAGAGGCTCTATGAGGAGCTTTGTAGGAATGGGATAGAGGTCCTCTTCGATGACAGGGATGAACGGCCAGGGGTCAAGTTTAAAGACGCCGACCTCCTGGGAATTCCCATAAGGGTTACTGTAGGAACACTGGCCATAAAGGAAGGCCTTGTAGACATAAGGGTCCGGAGGACAGGGGAAGAGGTCAGGGTCCCGGAAGGGGAAGGGGTAAACAGGGTAAAGGCCCGCCTAGGCGGGGTAATGTAGGATGGTGTCCAGGCCCAAAGGGTGGGAAATCATTTTTTATTATGCACCCCCGATCCTCTGGATGGGGGTGATTTTTTATCTTTCCACAAGCCAATTTTCTGCAGAGGCCACGAGCCGATTCCTCCTCCCCTTCCTGAAGCTCCTCTTCCCCCAGGTGGCCATAGAAGTCTTAGGGATAATCCATGCTACAATCCGCAAGGCCGGCCATTTCCTTGAGTATGCCCTCCTCAGCTATCTCTGGTATAGGGCCATGGATATGGGAAGGGGGAGGTGGAGCCCTAGAGTAGCCCTCCTCGCCTTTGGCCTTTCAGTCCTTTATGCCGTTTTCGACGAACTCCACCAGTCTTTTGTCCCTAATCGCACCGGGGCTTCCATGGATGTTGCCATAGATACAGCAGGGGCAGGTCTGATGCAGGCCTTTATTGGTCTGGTCCAAAGGGTAACAAATATGCAGGGAGAAAAGGCCTGATGGCCCGCCTATAGCAGGCCCTTATTGAAAGGCTATTCCTCTGTTGAGGGTTTTTGCGAAGTCCTCTTTTCGCTGGAGGCACCGTCATTGGAAGAAGGCTTTGCGGATTTTTCGGCCTCTATAGCCCTCTTTCGTTAATGAGATAAATAAACCAAAAAACCTCCCTGTCAAGACCAAAAAGGGACCAAAAAATAGACATTAAATAGTACAACCCCCAGCCCGCCTCAGGCGGACCCCTCCCCTGGCGGGAGGGGATTGAGGGGGAACAAATGGTGATCTTTCACCCTCACCCCGACCCTCTCCCATCGAGGGAGAGGGGGAAATCGGGGATGCCAATGTCTATTTTTGGGAGGGTATGTCTTGAATAGTACTTTTGGGTAATTTTTTATTGACAATAAATGAAAACCGTGATATTGGTCTGAC
>JACRGL010000040.1 GCA_016212365.1 Candidatus Methylomirabilota bacterium
AGCCCCGGCGCCCGATGGGCGGAAAAGAAATTCGCGAAGCGCAGCGAGCGAATTTCCCGCCCATCTCGTTCATATCCGAACTACTTCGCTTTTTGTCCCATTTTGGGATTATATCCGAAGTATTTCGGATATACCAACTCTGGCTGAATGCCAGAAAATCACTCGTCTGACAAATTTTGTCAGGTTTTGCCTCCTTTATAAGATTTAAACTGTCCAAGGGACTTTTTATTTTGCCTATGCTCTTTGTACTCACATGGGTATATATCTCGGTCGTCTTACTGTATACCTGTCTTTCCTGCCTTTAGCGCCTTTGATATGTATCAGCATCCTTTTGCTGTCAAATTGTGTTTTAAAAATAAAACCTGAAAGGGCCCTTGTCAAGACCTTTTTTGTCAAGAGCTTTTTATCGAACAGGGGGTACTCGCAGACCCCTTCCCTCACCGTCATCGCCCATGCCGGGCGCATAAGTGAAAAGGCCCGCCTGGGCGGGCCTTTTAGGCTCTCTAATACAAATCCCCTCACCCTTCCCCTCTCCCCTGTGGGGAGAGGGATTATGACTTAAAGGTCATAATAAAGCACGAACTCGTAAGGGTGGGGGCGGAGCCGCACCGGGTCTACCTCCTTCTTCCTCTTATACCATAGCCAGACGTCTATTACGTCCTGGGTGAAGACGTCCCCTTTCAATAGAAACTCGTGGTCGTTCTCCAGGCAGTTCAGGGCCTCCTCAAGGGATCCAGGGACAGAAGGGACATCCTTTAGCTCCTCCGGGCCCAGCTCGTAGATGTCCTTGTCCAGGGGCTCCCCTGGATCGATCTTGTTCAGGATGCCGTCCAGGCCTGCCATGAGCATGCCAGCAAAGGCTAAATAGCCATTACAGGCATTGTCGGGGAAGCGGACCTCTACTCTCTTGGCCTCGGGCTTAGGCGTATACATAGGGATGCGGATCCCTGCGCTTCTGTTCCGGCTGGAGTAAGCCAGGTTCACAGGGGCCTCAAAGCCAGGGACCAACCTCTTATAAGAGTTAGTGGTAGGGGCAACCAGGGCGCACAGGGCCTTGGCATGGTGCAGGACACCCCCGATATAATAGAGGGCCAGATCGGAGAGGCCGGCGTATCCCATCCCCGAGAAGAGGTTCTTTCCACCCTTCCAGAGGCTCTGGTGGGTGTGCATCCCTGAGCCGTTATCCCCGAATAAAGGCTTGGGCATGAAAGTGGCGGTCTTTCCATGCTTTCTCGCTACGTTCTTAATGATGTACTTATACATCATCAGGTTATCGGCCATCCTGGTAAGGGGGGCAAAGCGCATGTCGATCTCCGCCTGGCCAGCGGTGGCCACCTCGTGGTGCTGGGCCTCTACCCGAATGCCCACCTTTTCCATAAGGAGGACCATTTCGGTCCGCATGTCCTGGAGGCTATCAGTAGGGGGAACGGGGAAATAGCCTTCTTTATAGCGAGCCTTGTACCCCAGGTTTGGCCCCTCCTCCCGACCCGTGTTCCACTGGCCCTCCACGGAGTCAATGTAATAGTAGCCGCAGTTCTCCCGGAAGTCGTAGCGGATATCGTCAAAGATGAAGAACTCCGCCTCCGGTCCGAAGTAGGCCACATCGGCGATTCCCGTGGACTTGAGGTAAGCCTCTGCCTTCTGGGCTATATTCCGGGGATCACGGCTATAGCGCTCCCGGGTTATGGGGTCCACGATGTTACAGATGAGGCTCAGGGTGGGGACCTCAGTGAAGGGGTCCATCACCGCCGTGGCGGGATCGGGAATAACCAGCATGTCGCTGACATGGATGGCCTGCCAGCCGCGGATGCTCGAGCCATCAAAGCCCACGCCGTCCTCAAAGGTCCCCTCATCGAGCTCAGAAATGGGGATACAGAAGTGCTGCCACATCCCGGGAAAGTCCATGAACTTCAAATCCACCATCCTTGCGCCATGATCCTTGGCAAATTTTACTGCCTCTTTTGGAGTCATTCTCGCTTAACCTCCTCTTTGATGGTCTTCAGTCCTCAGTCTTCAGTCTTCGGTCTCTTCTGATAGCTAATGGCTAAAGGCTAATAGCTGATAGCTTCTTTAAATGGCCTCCTCCCCCCTTTCCCCTGTCCTGATGCGGATGACCTCGCTCAGATTGGTGACAAAGATCTTCCCATCCCCGATTCTACCTGTCCTGGCTATCTTCATGATGGTTTCAATGATCTGGTCAGCCAGTCCATCCGAGGCCACTATTTCGATCTTCACCTTGGGGAGGAAATCCACTACATATTCCAGGCCCCGATAGAGCTCTGTGTGCCCCTTTTGCCGGCCAAAGCCCTTGGCCTCGAGGATGGTCATCCCTTTTACCCCTAGTTCATTTAGGGCATTCTTGACCTCTTCCAGCTTGAAAGGTTTAATGATCGCTTCGATCTTCTTCATCAAGCATCCTCCCGTTGAAATTACCTCGTTTTGTCCCCTTCTGACACGACTTACTATCTATTTGAAACCCTAAAGACCGCAGGCGTCTGCCGTTTATGGGCGGAGGCCGCCATCGTCTCCTTGACCTTCCTTACCATCCCCTTATCCAGGCCGGCCAGATTCCCCCCTTCTAAGCCCAAGAGAATCCTGTCCAGGGCCTCATAGGTTATTCC